>CAZRHX010000160.1:0-4378 GCA_964599855.1 uncultured Tissierella sp.
TTTTAAAACAAGGTATACAAGGTATTTCAGATCTTATATCAGTTCCAAATCTTATCAATCTTGACTTTGCGGATGTGAAGACTATTATGCATGACAAAGGTATAGCTCATATGGGTATAGGACAAGCAGATGGAGACGATAGAGCTACAGAAGCAGCTAAACAAGCTATACAGAGTCCACTTTTAGAAACTTCAATTGAAGGAGCTAAATCAGTATTACTTAATATTACTGGTGGAGGAGACTTGGGCATATTTGAAGTAAATGAAGCAGCAGACCTTATCAGATCAGCAGTAGATGAAGATGCAAACATCATATTTGGTGCTGGTATAGATGAAACACTAGGAGATTCAATTAAGATAACTGTAATCGCTACAGGTTTTGGAGACTCTCCTTCTACTGTTCGTAAAAAGGCATCTAGAATAGGTACAGAAGAAACTAAAAAAGAAAAAGAAATAAGTTTTGAAGATCCTATAGAAGACTTAGATATTCCTGTATTTTTAAGAAGGAAAGATAAAAAATAGAATATAATAAAAAAAGCATATCTTTAAAGATATGCTTTTTTTTACTATATAAAATGTGTGATATGGTTAGACAATGATCTTATATTGCCTTATAATGAATATAATAAACATATAAAGAGGTGGAAAAGATGAAATGTCCTTATTGTGAATTCTTAGATTCCAAAGTTATAGATTCCAGACCTACTGATGAAGGACAGGCTATAAGGAGAAGAAGAGAATGTATAGATTGTGGAAAAAGATTTACAACTTATGAAAAAATTGAAGAAATACCTATAATGGTTGTGAAAAAAGATGGAAACAGACAAAGTTACAATAGAAATAAACTTTTAAATGGGATAATAAAATCTTGTGAAAAGAGGCCGGTATCTATAAATACTATTGAAAAAATAGTCGATGATATAGAAAAGAAACTTTCAAATTCACTAGAAAAAGAAGTTACTTCTATAGAAATCGGTGAAATGGTTATGAATAAATTAAAAGATATAGATGAAGTATCCTATGTTAGATTTGCATCAGTGTATAGACAGTTTAAGGATTTAAATACATTTATGGAAGAATTAAAAAAAATTTTGAATGAATGATAAATAACTTTAAAACAAATATATTTCTATCATAAAGCAGTTATATTTGTTTTTCTGTTTAAAATTATTATCCTTTATTTGCTCTACAAGTCTATCAGAAAGCTTTGAGAAGTGGAATTCATAGCCCAGTATACATCATTCTCCAAAGAAGCAGTAGGGTAGTATTTTAAGACTTAAAATAGCGAGAAAGATGTATAATGAATGGCTTTAGATAAACAAAACAATAGATTAGAAATTAATCAGTATAGATCTTATTAAAATTCTTATTTATTTTATAAAGATAGTTATATAATATAATCAAAATCAGGTGATGAAATGGATTTATTTACAATGTCAATGGAAGATAAACTTAAAAAGAATGCACCACTAGCAGATAGGTTAAGACCTAGAAACTTAGACGAATTTGTAGGACAAGATCATCTTCTTGGAAAAGATAAATTCTTGAATAGATCTATAAAAGCAGATAGGATAACATCTATGATCTTTTATGGACCTCCAGGAATAGGTAAAACTACTTTAGCTATGATAATTGCAAATACAACAGAGATGAAATTTGAAAAACTTTCAGCAGTTACATCTGGAGTAAAGGATATTCGAGAAGTTATAAAAAATGCCGAAGAGTATCTTAAGATATATAATAAGAGAACTATACTTTTTATAGATGAGATACATCGTTTTAATAAATCTCAACAAGATGCTCTATTACCCTTTGTTGAAAGAGGGATTATAATTTTAATAGGAGCTACTACTGAAAATCCATATTTTGAAATAAACAAAGCTCTTCTTTCAAGATCTATGGTTTTAACTTTGAATTCTCTTTTAAATGAAGATCTTTTAAAGCTCTTAGATATAGCTTTAAATGATAAAGAAAGAGGACTTGGAAGATACAAGGTGGACATAAATAAAGAAGCTATAGATTATTTAATATTAGTTTCTGAAGGTGATGGAAGGATATTGCTGAACTCTTTAGAGATAGGGGTTTTATCTACTCCAGAAGATAAAGATGGAATAAAAAAGATAAATCTTGAAACTATAAAAAATTCTATACTTATAAAAACAGCTAAATATGATAAAGGTGGAGATGAACACTACAATACTACATCAGCATTTATAAAAAGCATGAGAGGAACAGATCCGGACGCTACACTTTATTACCTTGCTAAGATGATAAATGCAGGTGAAGATCCTAAGTTTATAGCTAGAAGGATAATAATAGCTGCTTCTGAAGATGTAGGAAATGCTGACCCAAATGCATTGCTTGTAGCTAATGCTTGTTTCGAAGCTGTTAGGAATATAGGTATGCCTGAAGCTAGAATAGTATTATCTCAGGCAGCCATATATATTGCTACAGCTCCAAAATCAAATAGTTCTTATTTAGCTATAGATAAAGCTTTAGAAGATATAAGAGAAAAAAGAGTTGGGTCTATACCAAATCATTTAAAAGATACTCATTACACCGGAGCTAAAGAACTTGGAAGTGGAAAAGGATATAAGTATCCTCATGACTATCCAAATTCCTTTGTAGATCAAGATTATCTTCCGATAGAATATAAGGAAAAAAGATACTATAATCCTACAGAAAATGGCTATGAAAAAGAAATAAAGTTAAGGCTAAATAAAATATTTGACAATAAAGAATAATTTATCTATAATTAGATAAAAGTATAAATAACTATGATAGGAAAAGTAGATATAAGAACTGGTTAAAGGGAGTCGAGTATAGTGAGACATGGACACAAAGCTTATAATTTGAAAAACAATCCTGGAGTTTCTAATCCAAAATAAGAATAAGATTAGACGTTTCTACTTACGTTAAAGTATGAAAAGTGGCTATTTAGCAATTAGGATGGCACCACGAAATAATAAACTTTCGTCCTTTTACATGGGATGAGAGTTTTTTTATGTGATATCAAATTACATTATTATATATGGAGGTAAAATATGAAAATTTTAGTTAAGGATATTTATAAAAATAATAAAAAATATTTAGAGAAAGAAATTATTTTAGAGGGTTGGATAAGAAATATAAGAGCTTTGAAAAACTTTGGCTTTATAGATTTAAATGACGGTACCTTTTTCAAAGGAATCCAAGTAGTATATTCTGATGAGTTATCTAATTTTAGTGAAATTGAAAAACTTCATTTAAGTAGTTCAATTATTGTAAAAGGTATATTAAAATCCACACCAAAGGGTAAGCAGCCTTTTGAGATTCAAGCTACCGAAGTTATAGTAGAAGGTTTTTCAAGCAATAATTATCCACTTCAGAAGAAAAAACACAGTATGGAATATTTAAGATCTATAGCTCATTTAAGACCTAGAAGCAATACATTTAGTGCTGTTTTTAGAGTTAGGTCTATTGCTTCTTATGCAATTCATAAGTTTTTTCAAGAAAGAGATTTTGTATATGTCAATCCACCAGTAATAACTTCAAGCGATGCTGAAGGAGCAGGTGAAATGTTTAGAGTAAGTACACTAGATCATAAGAACCCACCTCTTGACGATGAAGGTAATGTGGACTTTAAAGAAGACTTCTTTGGTAAAGAAACATTTCTTACGGTAAGTGGGCAGCTAGAAGCTGAAGCTTACGCACTTAGTTTTAAAAATATATATACTTTTGGTCCTACTTTTAGAGCTGAAAACTCCAATACTTCAAGACATGCTGCAGAGTTTTGGATGATGGAGCCGGAAATTGCTTTTGCAGACTTAGAGGATAATATGAATCTTGCAGAAGAAATGATGAAATATGTGATATCATATGTAATGGATGAAGCTAAGGAAGAGATGGAGTTCTTCAATAAATTTATAGATAAAGATTTGATGGACCGGTTAGATAATATAGTTAATTCTAATTTTGAAAGAATAACTTATACTAAAGCTATAGAAATTTTAAAAGAGTCTAAAAAGAAATTCAATTATCCTGTAGAGTGGGGCATAGATCTTCAAACAGAACATGAAAGATATATAACAGAAGAAGTATTTAAAAAGCCAGTGTTTGTAACTGATTATCCAGAAGCTATAAAAGCCTTTTATATGAGAAGAAACGATGATGGAAAAACAGTAGCTGCCATGGATTTATTGGTCCCTGGTGTTGGAGAAATAATTGGAGGAAGCCAGAGAGAAGAAAGATTAGAAATACTAGAAGAAAAGATTATAGAAAATGGAATGGACCCTGAAGATTACTGGTGGTATTTAGAACTTAGGAAATACGGCGGAACAAAACATGCAGGCTATGGTTTAGGTTTTGAAAGACTTATCATGTATATTACAGGTATGACC
>CAZRHX010000161.1:0-4337 GCA_964599855.1 uncultured Tissierella sp.
GAAGATGAATAGAAATATGATAGAGAACTTGAAGAAAAAGGATTTAGACATGGATTTTCTTTTATAGATAAAAAAATAACTCATTTCTATCCTGAAGAAAGAAAAAGAGTTATATATAGTTGGTCAAGAGTATTTGAAATAGATGATTGGAATATATTTAAAGTTCAGGCAAATATATGGGAAATTAAAGAAAACATGATAAAAGAAATACTATATTATGAAGAATAAAAAAGTTTATGCAAACATGAGGTGAAGTATGAACAATCCATTTATACCATTAGGAGATTCAAATACTGTAATTATAGCGGGAAATATAAGCGAAGAAATTTACAAAAATTTAAAGAAACTTAAATTGAGAGTTATAAAAACTATAGCTCATAAAAAAGTTGATAGTTCTATAAAATATCATCCAGATATAGTGATGCATCCAATAAATAATAATACTTTAGTCATAGAACCTAGCGTGTATGATTACTATAAAGATGAATTTAAAGACACTAATATAAAAATAATAAAGGGTGAAAAAAGCCTAGACAGTAAGTATCCATTGGATATCGCATATAATGTTGGAAGAATTGGAACCCTTGCTGTGCATAACTTTCAACATACTGATAAGGTTTTAAAACACTATTTAAAAAGATCAAACTTAGAGTTAATAAATGTAAATCAAGGATATACTAAATGCTCTATGGCGATAGTTGGAGAGAGAGATATTATTACTTCAGATAATTTTATAGATAAAGTACTTAAAGAACATGGTATTAATTCTTTATTGATAAAGTCTGGACATATATTTTTAGAAAATCAAAATTATGGTTTTATAGGAGGATGCACGGGTAATATATCAAATAGAGAGGTTGTTTTTTCGGGAAGCTTAGACATGCACCCTGAAAAAACAAGAATTGAAGATTTTATTTATAGCTTAAATAAAGAGATTGTTTATTTATCTAAAGAAACAATAAATGATATTGGAACTATAATTGCTTTAAATTTAAATAGCTGAAAAAGATAATCTTATCTAGCAATGATATTAATAGAAAGGGAGTGTTTTTATGGACCCCATTAAGATTGAAAGTACGGTACCTGCTGAAAAGATTTATCGTATTATAGAGAAAATTCCTATAAAAAAAGATATCAATATCAGCTATGAAAAATATGAAAATAGATTTAGATATGTATTTTCTCTAAACAAAGGGAAAAGCACTAAAGACGATTTTTTTATAGAATCTTTATCTAAGTTTGTCCAAGAGATGATAAATAGGTTTTATTCAGATGAAATGGTTTCTAAAAAACTAGATGAAAAACTTGGAATAATAGATGAAATAAAAAGAGCAGAAATAATGGAAGATGTAAAAGAAGTCTTAAATTCTCAAACCTTATTTTTAAAAGAAAAACAAAGTATACAAAGAGAAATATCCGATTATTTTATAGAGTATAATACATTGATAATCCAAGGATATTTAAAATTTCGTTCTAAAAATCTTAATAATCTAGTGGAAAAAGCTATAGAATTAGTACTTGGAGAATTTAAACTCCAGGTCGAGTACAATGAATTTATAGATATGATCAAACTTCTAATAGAAACTCAAACTTCGGAAATAGATTTGATAAATATAGTTTGCAGGGATAAAAGATATAGTATCTTAGATTCGAATTTTAATGAAATAGATAATGCTCATTTAAATCTGTTTCTAGACGATATATATGATGGGCAAGTAGGAGATGGTGATATTTTATTGAGCATCATAATAGCATTAAATCCTAAAAACACAGTTATGCATATAAAAGATAAAGAAAAAGATGATTTGATATTTATATTAGAAGAAATATTTCAAGATAGAATAAAAATTTGTAAAGGTTGTAAAATCTGTGATAAATAAATAATACAAAGTTTTTTAAAAAGAGTTTTAAAACTCTTTTTCTTTGACTTTTTTGAAGAAAATGCTATTATTAGAAGTAAGATAAAAGTGGAGGTAAATAAAAAAATGAGTCAAAAACAAATTAAACCATCAATTTTACCGGGATTTATGGAGTTACTTCCAAAAGAACAAATCCTATTTAATCAAATGAAAGATACTATAAAGAAAAACTATGAAAAATTTGGATTTCTACCTATCGATACACCAGTAATTGAAAAATCAGAAGTGCTTTTAGCTAAAAGTGCGGGAGAAACTGAGAAGCAAGTCTATAGATTTGAAAAGGGATCTACAGATATGTCCCTTCGTTTTGATCTTACAGTACCTCTTGCCAGATATGTTGCACAGTATTATTCACAATTAGAATTTCCATTTAAAAGATATCATATAGGGAAAGTATATAGAGGAGAGCGAAATCAAAAGGGAAGATTTAGAGAGTTCTATCAATGTGATATTGATATCATAGGAAACAACAAGCTAGACATAATAAATGATGCAGAAATTCCAGCTGTTATTTATTCTACCTTTAAAGATTTAGGTTTTGATGAATTTACCATAAAGATAAATAATAGAAAACTTTTAGGAGGCTTCTTTAACTCACTAGATATAGAGGATATAACTATGGTACTTAGAGCTATAGATAAATTAGAAAAAATAGGTCCTGAAAAAACAAAGACAGAATTAAAATTATTAGAAATAGAAGATAACAACATAGAAAAAATTATGGACTTTATAGCTATAAATGGTAGGAATAGTGAAATAATAGAGAAGTTAAAAGCTTTAGATGCAGAAAACGATTTATTTAAAGAAGGTTTGCAGGAATTAGAAACTGTAGTGGACTATATAAAGACATTTGGAGTTCCAGAAGAAAATTTCAAAGTAGATTTGACTATTGCAAGAGGCTTAGATTATTATACTGGCACAGTTTATGAGACTTTTTTAGATGACCATAAGGAGATAGGAAGTGTGTGTTCCGGGGGAAGATACGACAATCTTGCAAGTCTTTATACAAAACAAAAACTTCCTGGAGTTGGTATTTCAATAGGACTTACTAGACTATTTTATCAACTCAGAGAAGCGAAGATTATAGAACCTAAAGAACTTTCATTAACTAAAATACTTATAATACCTATGGATGGTTTTTTACAAGAAGGAGTAAAGCTATCTAATTATTTAAGAGATAGTGATATAAATACTCAGGTATATGTAGAGAAAGCTAAAATGGGAAAAAAATTCAATTATGCTGATAAACTGGATATTCCCTATGCTATAGTAATAGGAGAAGAAGAAGTAAAAGAAGAAGCCTATTCTTTTAGGGATATGAAAACAGGAGTTCAAGAAAAGCTTTCTTTATCAGAGATAATCAATAAATTTAGATAGAATGTTAGAAATATATTCTATCTAAATTTATTATTGACAAATACCTATAAAAAGGATATTATATATATAATTTAATACTAAAGGCAGAGAAGGGAAGAGTAAATTATTTATTACTTTTAGAGAGAGAAGACTCTGAGCTGAAAATCTTCTTAAGTTAGAATAGTTGAAGACTACCCCTGAGCCGAATCCGAAATACTAAAGGATTGCCGCTTTTAAAGCGTTATTAGAACTTGAGAACCAACTAGGGTGGAACCACGATAGAATATAACCTTTCGTCCCTACAATTAATTTGTAGAGATGAAGGGTTTTTTTATGTAAGTAGATAATAGGAGGCATTTAAATGGAAATGATAAAAATCACACTACCGGATGGTACAGTGAAAGATTATGAAAAAGGAGTAAGTGTATTAGATGTTACAAAAGATATATCTGAAGGATTAGCAAGGGTTGCTATGGGAGCAGTTGTAAATGGAGATACAAAAGGCCTTCAAGAGCCTGTTGAAGAGGACTCTGATTTTAGAGTAGTAAAGTTTGAAGATAAAGAAGGCAAGCAGATATTCTGGCATACTTCTTCTCATATAATGGCTCATGCAGTACAAAACCTATTTCCTGATGCAAAGTTTGCAATAGGACCTTCAATAGAAAATGGTTTTTATTATGATATAGATACTGAACATAGATTTACACCAGATGATTTAGAAAAAATTGAAATAGAAATGAAAAGAATAGCAAAAGAGAATCATGAGTTGAAAAGAACTGTTATGAGCCGTGATGAAGCTCTAGAATATTTTGATGAAAAAGGAGAAGTCTATAAGGTAGATCTAATAGAGAATTTTCCGGAAGATGAAGAAATTTCATTTTATGAACTTGGAGACTTTGTAGACCTTTGTGCAGGACCTCATCTTTATAATACAAAAAAAGTAAAGGCTGTAAAACTTCTGAGTATAGCTGGAGCTTATTGGCGTGGAGATGAAAAGAATAAAATGCTTCAAAGAATATATGGAACAACTTATGAGAAAGCTAAAGACTTAGAAACATATCT
>CAZRHX010000162.1:0-4319 GCA_964599855.1 uncultured Tissierella sp.
AGAGATACCATATACCTAAGAAGATATTGTGGCAAGTAATTATAATATCTATTTTGGCTGTTTTCTGGGATTATCAAACAGGATGGAGAGGATGGTCACTGGATTATGTAATTCCAATAGCTTGTGTTTCAGCTATGATTATAATGTATGTAACAGCAAAAATAATGAATTTAAGTATAAGAAATTATATAACCTATGCATTTCTAGATGGGATATTTGGAATTATACCTATATTATTTATAATATTTGATTTAGTGGATGTTGTATATCCTTCTATCATCAGTATTGGATTTAGTATCATCTCTCTATCAGCTATATTTATATTTCAAGGAAAAGCAATAAAGACGGAAATGAACAAGAGGATGCATATATAAAACTTCGAAAACTTGGAGTAGCAATATAGTATAATAAAAATTGATAAAGTCTTGCTGTAATTATTAAGCTTAAATAAAATATGTTTTATCATATCTCTTAAATTAGAGGGAAATAAGCCGATAAAGTTTATATAGTTAAAAAAACAAGGTTTATTATCTGCATAAGGAATCTCTATAAAGCTTAAGAAAGGGGTAATGGTATGAAAAAGAAAATTTTCTTAAACATGTATTTATTTTTGCTAGTAACTATGTTAATAGGATGCTCCAAAGAACAAGATCAAAATGTGTCTCTTAAAATATGGCATTATTATAATGGGACGCAAAAGATAGCTTTTGATCAATTGGTTTTAGATTTCAATGAAACAGTGGGTTTAGAGAAGGGGATTATGGTTGAAGCTTTTAGTCAGAGCGATATCGGGCAATTAGAAGAAAAAGTCATTGAATCTGTAGATGAGAAAGTTGGAGTTAGTGAGATTCCCAATATGGTTACAACTTATCCAGAGATTGCATATACTCTTGATCAAAGAGGAATTGTAACTAACTTAGAAGATTATCTAACAGCTGATGAAATGGATCAATATGTAGATTCATATATTGAGGAAGGTCGCTTAGGAAAAGATGGTAAATTCAAGATATTTCCAACTGCAAAGGCTACTGAAGTCATGATGGTTAATAAGACAGATTGGGATAAGTTTGCAGAGGCGATGGGTGCAACTATAAAAGATTTAGAAACTTGGGAAGGGATCAGAAAGACAAGTGAATTATATTATAATTGGACAGATGGGCTGACTGATGAAAAGAATGATGGGAAATCCTTCTTTGGCAGAGATGCTCTAGCCAATTACATACTGGTTGGATCAAAACAGTTGGGAGAAGAGATTTTCCAAGTAAAAGAAGATGATGTAATAGTAAATCTCAATCCTGATATTATGCGTAGACTATGGGACAATTATTATATACCTTATATTAATGGATACTATACATCTTATGGTAGATTTAGTACCGATGATGCTAAAACTGGCGAAATAGTAGCACTTGTGGGTTCTACTACTGGAGCTGCCTACTTTCCAGAAGATGTTACCATAGGAGATAATGATAGTTATAAGATTGATTTATTGGTCTTGCCCTTGCCTAATTTCGAAAACACATCTTTAGATGCGGTTCAGCAAGGTGCTGGTATTACTGTTATTAAATCAGACAAAGCTCATGAAGAAGCTTCAGTTGAATTTTTAAAATGGTTTACAGAAGATTTTAGGAATCTAGATTTTTCTATAGGAACAGGTTACCTCCCTGTTAAAAAAGAAGCATATGACATGAAGCTATTTACAAAAAAACTTGAAAAAGAAAAAGAAGAAGGACTTTCAAAACAATTGGAAATCACTATTCCTCTAGCTATGGAACAAATTAAAAAATATGATTTACATGCTACTAAAGCTTTTAAGCAAGGAGGTAAAGCAAGAGGAATTTTAGAATCATCATTGAAGGATAAAACAAAAGAAGATAGAGAAAAAGTTATAGAATTAATAGATAGTGGTGTAGCATATGAAGATGCAGTTGATAAGTTTTCTTCAGATGAAAACTTTAAAGAGTGGCTGTTAGAATTGGAAGAAAGTCTTATGGGAGCAGTTAAAAGATGAGGAACAGATTAAAAAAAGCTATGATGATCTTATTGATTGTCCAAGTCTTATTATTCGGGTTAGCTATTTTGGGAGGAAATACTATTCAAAGTTTATCAGATGAATATTTTAATATATTAGAAAACCGTGTTTCTTTAAGAAAAAACTATATACAAGATGAAATGTTACAACATTGGTCTAACCTCACAGAATTTGAAAATTATGTACAAAGGGAAGTTGAAGAACTTAAGGTATTAGATAATTTGAGTTTAATACCTCAATTGCTAGAAAAAGTTGTAAATAGGACAGTTTTTACTTTAAGACAAAGTGGAGTAACAGAAATATTTATAATATTAGAAGGTGAGAAAGGTCATGAAGGTTTTTATTTAAGAGATTTAGATCCTACATTTAATAGTATTGATAATTCTGATATTCTGATGGAAAGAGGTTCTATAGATATAGCTCGAAAAATAGATGTACCACTTGATAGTCAGTGGTCAAATAAGTTTAAACTATCAGAAAAAAAAGAAAACTCGGATTTTTATTATAAACCCTTCCAAGCAGCTAAATTATATCCAGATATTGAAACACACGACTTAGGCTATTGGAGTAAAGCTTTTAGAATACATCCAAATGATATTGAAATTATAACCTACTCCATCCCTCTTGTAGATCAAGAGGGAAATCCCTATGGAGTAATAGGTGTGGGCTTAACAACAGACTATCTGTCAGCAAAATTACAATATGATGAACTAGTTGAAAATAAGAGAGGGGCCTATCTTTTAAGTATAAATAATACATATACAGATGCTAATGAGAAAATTCTTTCTAGCGGTCCCATGTATAATATGTTAACGGATTCTCAATCAGCTTTTCATGAAAAAGAAGGACATGAAAACCTATATGAGATAAAGGGTAATAAAAAAATAGATGGAAAAGTGTATGCAAGTACACAATATCTTGATTTATATAATACAAATACGCCTTTTTACAATGAAAAGTGGAGCCTTACAGGATTTATAGAAAAAAAAGATTTATTTAGGCCTATAAAAAAAATAATAAATTCCATTATGTTTTCTTTAATAATATCATTATTGTTTGGAATTATTGCTGCATTTACCTTGGGGAATTGGTTTATGAAACCAATCAATAAGTTGATGAAAGGCGTAGTAGATAGTAACCCTAATGATCCATTTAAGCTAAGTAAAACAAATATTTTAGAAATAGATGAGTTAGGACTTGCAATTGAAACACTAAATAAGGAGGTACTGGACTCGGCGTCTAAATTGTCTAAGATTATCAACATGGTCAATGTACCAATTGGAGCTTTTGAATATGCGCTTGAAGGAGATAAGGCGTTTTGCACCAATACATTATTTGAAATTTTAGGTATCGAAAATGATAAGTCTATTAATTATGTTGAAAGATTGTATTTAAAAGAAATTATAAATGAGATCAGGAAAGAGCCAGAGATGGATAGACCCAATATATATAGTTACAAGAAAGATGATGGGAAAACTTGCTGGGTTAGATTGATAATACAAGAGCAGAAAGGTAAAGTATTAGGTATCATAGAAGATGTGACGGATGAAATTTTATTAAAGCGTAAGATTGAATATGAGCGAGATCATGATATATTGACTCATCTTTTCAACAGGAGAGCATTTGAGGTCTTAGTGAGAGAGAAAATCAAAGAGGATTTTATTGGACATTCTGCTTTTGTTATGTGGGATTTAGACAATTTAAAATATATCAATGACACCTATGGACATGAATATGGTGATTTATATATTCAAAAAGCAGCATCAATTTTAAGTAAATTTACAATGTACAATGCCATAGTAGCAAGGATGTCAGGAGATGAATTTTATATCTATATCCATGACTACAGAGAAAAACAAGATATAAGAAATATAGTAAAAAAAATAAAAGAAAGTTTTAATAATACTTTTTTAAATGTTCCAGATGGAGAATCAATTCGTATTCGAGCCTCAGCAGGGATTTCTTGGTATCCTGATGATTCTAAAAACTATGAGGAACTTATTAAGTATTCAGATTTTGCTATGTATGAAATAAAGAATAAGGATAAGGGTAATATATCTGAGTTTAACAGAGAAAACTATAATAAGGACTCAATTTTATTGCATGGTAAAGAAGAGTTAAATCATTTTATAGACCAAGGCTTAGTAAAGTATGCATTTCAACCTATCGTAGATATAAAGACAGCAGAAATATTTGCATACGAAGCCTTGATGAGACCTCAAACTAAAAACTTAAAGTCTCCTTTTGATGTTATTAGATTAGCACAGTCTCAATCTAAACTATATGA
>CAZRHX010000163.1:0-4309 GCA_964599855.1 uncultured Tissierella sp.
CTATATTGATAATATTATATCTACTATATTTATACCCTTAAAAGGCATACAATATAGATAAACTTTCTACTTATGGGTACTTATGTAGAAAAGAGAGTTATTATAATGAAAATAAAAATTTTAAAATTATATCCCAATAAAATCGAAAATTTAATCGGACTATTTATTTTGCTAGTTCTTAAGG
This sequence comes from uncultured Tissierella sp., assembly GCA_964599855.1. Lineage (GTDB taxonomy): Bacteria > Bacillota > Clostridia > Tissierellales > Tissierellaceae > Tissierella_A. Next base: position 185 of record CAZRHX010000163.1, read on the forward strand.
TATAAATAAAATTTAGGAATATGAACTTAAAAATAATCATTATAATAAAGAAAAATATAACAATTAAGTCCAGATGATATCAAACTTCAATAATTAGATTTAAAAGACTAGGTATAAAATCCTAGTTTTTTATGTTATGAGAAAATTTATATAAACTAATAGTCTGCAAATTTTAGTAAAGTTTGTACAAATTATATTAGATGAAAATAGTAGATTTTCAAAAAAATGTGAAAAATAAAAAGAAAAGTGAAAAATAAAAAGAATTTTATATAAATATGATATAATATGTATATAGCTTTCATTAATTAAAAGAAATATATATTAGGGAGGTGATTTTTTGAAGCCAATGGAAGAATTAGTAACTATTGCAAATCAAAGATTTCATGGAGATATTTCATTGATGAAGATTGATGATTATTGGAGATGTTGTTTAGGTGCAATCTCTTGGAAATTAGATACAAATGAATATAATCAACAAATAGAGTATATGGCAAAGGGAAAAACTATGAATGAGGCGATAGAGAACTGTATCAAGGATGATATCAATATCTATAGTATTTCAGAAAAATTTAAAAAAGATTAAACTATGAAGGACTCGTAAAACGAGTCTTTTATTGATGAAAACACATAAACTTATTTTATCAGGAGAGGATGTTGAATATGAAGAAAGTAACACCATTTTTAATGTTTCAAAGCGGTGTAGCAGAAGAAGCTATGAAACACTATACATCAATTATAGAGGATTCAGAAATTAAAAGTATTACTAGATATGGGGCTGAAGACGTAGGTGAAGAAGGTAAGGTTTCACGAGCTGTATTTTCCTTAAAGGGTCAAGAGTTTATCTGTATGGATAGCTATGTTAAGCATGGATTTACATTTACTCCATCTTTTTCCATATATCTTACTTGTGAAAGTGAAGAAGAAATTGACAGTATCTATGACAAAATGATGGAAGGTGGATTTACTACAGAATTAATGCCACTAAATAACTATGGATTCAGTAAAAAATATGGATGGCTAAATGATCAGTTTGGCTTATCTTGGCAGTTGAATTTACCAGAATAATTTTATATAATATAAAAACCAGTTGGGATTTGAAGTTTAAATTCCAACTGGTTTTTTAATTTGCAGAATCAAAATATGAGAGGGTTTGTCCAATTGACTTATAATAATATCTAATGTAATATGTATAATATATGTACTTATTTATAGTGCTATATATAAAATATCAATCAATACTAATAAATAAGTATTGATAAAAAAGGAGAGGATTATTATGAGGATTTTTAAAAAATCTTTAGTATTTTTTATTTTAGCAACAATGGTTTTTTCTCTTACAGGATGCTCTGAAAAAGAGGAAGTAGTTGTTACATATAATACGCCACAGCAATGGGTGAACTGGGGTAGTGTTCTTCAAGAGTTTTCAAAAGAAACTGGCATCACAGCACCTAATGACAATAAAAATAGTGGGCAATCTTTAACAGCCTTGATTGCAGAAAAGTCAAATCCCTTAGCTGACGTGGCATATATGGGAATTGTCTTTGGTATGAAAGCGGTGCCAGAAGATGTTTTTGCTAATTATAAACCAGCGGGATTTGATGAAATGGATCCTGCATTAAAAGATCCAAATGGACAGTATTCAACGGTTCACTTTGGAACGATTGCATTACTTGTAAATACTGAAGCATTAGGAGACCTTCCAGTACCACAATCATGGGAGGATTTATTAAAGCCTGAATATAAAGGTAAGATCGGATTTCTAGATCCAACTTCAGCTGCGGTAGGATACAGCGTATGTGTTGCTATGAACACTGCTATGGGAGGAACTTTAGAAGATTTTGATCCTTTATTTGATTATTTACAAGAACTTAAGAAGAATGATGTTATTTTTCCAAAGCAAACATCTACAGCTAAACTAATGAAGGGTGAAATTCCAATTTTAATAGATGCTGACTTTAATGGATACACATTAAAACATGATCAAAATGGTCCTATTGAAATCGTTATACCTCAAGAAGGTTCTTTACGTATTCCATATGTTGTAGGACTTGTTAAAGATTCTCCTAATCCAGAGGCTGGTAAAAAGCTAATTGATTATCTTTTCTCTGATGAAGGACAAATGTTATTTGCAGAAGGATATGTTCGTCCAATCAATCCAGATTCATTAACAGAAGAAGTTAAGTCAAAATTCTTACCTGATTCTGATTATGAACGTGTAGTAGATGTTGACTATGAATTAATGTCTGAAGTTCAGGATAAGTTTAATGAAAGATGGATGTCAGAGGTTGTAGATTAAATTAGGGGTGAAAAAATGAAGAGAAAAATATTTGATGGGCTCTTTGTAGTTCCAACATTTGTACTTTTATCGTTATTTTTCATATTCCCTATGATTATGCTTATCTTTGCAAGTATGACGGGGAGTGATGGAGCTTTTACGATTGCAAACTATACGGCCATTATTAGCAATAGATATTATTTTAATGCACTTAAAAACAGTGTCTTACTATCGGTTGCTGTGACTCTTACAACTATCATGATAGGAGGCGTTATCGCCTTCTTTCTAGCTAGAACAGATTTTAAGGGGAAAGCATTTTATATGACTATGATTACATTTCCGATCTCTATGCCAGGGGTAGTAGTTGGTTTTATGATTATTATTTTATTTGGGTCAACTGGGGTTGTCCCAATGTATACGAGTAAATTATTAGGTAAGGTAATGGGAAATATAGCATATAAAATTACAGGGATTTTCTTTGCATATCTTTATTTTATGATTCCTAAAATTGTAATGACTCTCTATGGCGCCATTGTAGAGTTCGATGTAAGATTAGAGGAAGCAGCCCGTACAATAGGTGCCAGTGAAAGTCAGGCAATATTCAAGGTGGTTATTCCTACACTAATTCCAGTTTTTATTTCCGCTGCTGCTGTTTCTTTTTATACATCTATGAGTGCATTTGGTACTGCATTTACCCTTGCCAATCAGTTCGAGATCATGCCTATTGTTATGTACAATGAGTTTACATTAAACTTTAAGTTGGCAGAAGCTAGTGCTATGGCTATTGTTATTGGGATTATCTGTGTAATGACAAATATGATATCTCGTACACTATTAGAAAAGGAGTAGTCAGATGAAATCAATGAATTTTATAGATAGAATTCTTAAAGGATTAGCTTTTATACTTATTTTAGTGACATCGGTTTTTCTTATTTCGCCGATTATTTTCAGTGTGCTGGGTTCCTTTTCAGCTTATTGGGGGCAGACATTATTTGCAAATGGATTTACATTGCAATGGTATCGTGATGTATTTACTTATTATGGTCATACAATTGTAACGACATTGGCGATTACTTCTATTACAGTTGTTGTCAATATTTTACTGGGTTCTATGACAGCCTATAAAATGGCCATGAGTCCAAATAGAGGGTCTAAGTGGATGAAGTTGGCAGAAGAACTTTTGACACTTCCATTAGCAATTCCTGGTATTGCAATTGGACTTGCTCTTGCTCAAACCTATGCGATGATGAGACAATCAGGTTTTTTAATTTTAGTAGGACATATTGTGTTTACATATCCCTTGATGTTTCGTACCATAACAGGCGCTCTACGTACGAGTGACTTTAAATCTATAGATGAGTGTGCCAGTAGCTTAGGTGCAGGTCCATTTACTAGATTTTTTAAAGTCATCTTTCCAGCTATTAGGGTTTCGATATTTTCGGGTGCAATAAATGTTTTTATGATGTCTCTAGGGGAATTCAATATAACATTCTTTCTTTACACCCCATTTATGATGACACTACCTGTGGGAATGTATGAATCTTATGCATCACTTAGGATTGAAGTTGGAAGCGCATTTACAACGTTGTTTTTGGCATTTGCAATTCCCTTGACATACCTTCTAAACAGACTTAATAGGACAAAAACTATATAAAGGAGATTTAGATGAAAAATCATATTAAAATTAGAAATATCAGTAAAACATATCCAGATGGAACAAAGGCTTTAAAGAATATTAATATGGACATAAAAGAAAGTGAAATCGTAGTTTTGTTAGGCGCTTCTGGTTGTGGCAAAAGTACCTTGCTTCGTACGATCGGTGGATTAGAAAAGAAAACAGAAGGTGAAAT
>CAZRHX010000164.1:0-4302 GCA_964599855.1 uncultured Tissierella sp.
GGAATTTATAATGAATAAAGCTGAATTAATAGCTAGTATAGCTGATAAGAGTGAACTTACTAAGAAAGATGCAGAGGCTGCTTTAAATGGTTTTATAAAGTCTGTGGAGGAATCATTAGCAGAAGGAGAAAAGGTTCAACTTGTTGGATTTGGTACATTTGAAGTTAGACAAAGAAAGGCTAGAGAAGGTAGAAACCCAAGAAATCCTCAAGAAGTAATACAAATACCAGCATCTAAAGCGCCAGTTTTCAAAGCTGGTAAATCTTTAAAAGAGTGTGTGAATAAATAATAAATATTGAAAAAATCAGGTCTCGGACCTGATTTTTGTTTATTTGAAAGGAGAATAAAAATGAGAATTGATAAGTTTTTAAAAATCTCTAGAATAATAAAAAGAAGAACTGTGGCAAAGGAAGCCTGTGAACAAGGTAAAGTTTTAATAAATGATAAAACTGCTAAGCCAGGGGATGAAGTCAAAGTAGAGGATAAGATTACAATTAACTTTGGAAACGGAAGTAAGTCCTTTGAAGTTTTAGATATAAAAAGTAATGTACAAAAAAGTGGAGCGACAGATCTCTATAGAATATTAGATTAAGAGCTTTTATATTTTCTTTTCTTGTTAATATTTGAGATTTTGAGTTGATATTTTCTTTACTTAATGAGATAATTAAATTAGTAAGTAAAAATAATTCTAAATACAAAATTCAAATTGGTGGGATAATTATGATTGGAAAGAAAAGAAAAAAAAGAAAAAAAATTAAGATGTATCATTTTATCATATTGTTTTTTGTACTATATATTTCTTTAATAGCTATAAACCAAAACAAATTAAAAAAGGGTTTAAATGTTAAAGAATCAAAAGTAAAAGAAGATATATCTCTTCTAGAAGAAGAGATAGAAGAATTAGACAATGAAATATCCAAAAAAGGAAGTATGGAATTTTTAGAAAATGTAGCTAGAGAAGAACTTGGAATGGTAAAACCCAATGAAATAATATATATTGACAAGGATAAATCTGAAAACTCTGTTTTTGATTTTTTAAATAAGTGAATTGATTGACATAAGCTTGTTTATAATATATACTAAAATTGAAAATATTATTCAAGGAGGAATTATTTATTTATGCCTGTATCTGTTGGAGAAATAATTGAAGGTACTGTAACTGGTATTACAAATTTTGGGGCTTTTGTTCAGCTTCCAGAAGGGAAAAACGGTTTAGTTCATATTTCAGAAATATCACATGATTATGTTGAAAAAGTTAGCGATTACTTAAAGAGAAATGAGAAAGTTAAAGTTAAAGTTCTTTCTATCACTTCTGACGGTAAAATTAGTCTTTCTATTAGAAAAGCAAAGCCTAAAACTACAAGACCTGCTGAAATAGCTTGGGATAAACCAGAAGATGCTCAGAAAAATATGTCTTTTGAAGATAAGCTAAACAGTTTTTTAAAAGATAGCAATGATAAAATGGATCAATTAAAATCAAGAGAACCTAAGAGAAGCAATATAACACCAAGAAAAGATGGCTAAATAAAAAAAGATAAAAAACTAAAACTGTTTTAGTTTTTTATCTTTTTTTATACCTATAAAGCTCTTTAATAAGATATTGAGAGTTATGTAATCATGAGGGCTAAAGATTTGACTTTTTTTGTAAAAAAGCATACTTTATATCTAACATATTAAAAGTAAAGTGGTGAGAAGATTTGGAAAACAAAGTATTGGCTACAATAGATAAATATAATTTAATAGAGAAAGATGATAATATAGTATTGGGCTTATCTGGTGGACCTGATTCTATGGCTCTTTTATATGTGCTTTTAGCTCTTAAAAAGAAGATGGATTTTAATCTATTGATAGCCCATATAAACCATGGGGTAAGAGGTGCTGAAGCTTTAAAAGATGAGATGTTTGTAAAAGACATATCTTATAGTTTAGACTTGCCTTTTTTTTCTACTAGGGTAGATATGGTGGCTTTGGCTAAAAAAGAGGGTATCTCTGCAGAGGAAGCGGGGAGAAAACTTAGATATGGATTTTTCAGAGAAATACTTAAATCTAAAGGAACTGGCAAGATAGCAGTTGCTCACAATAAAAAAGATCAGGCTGAAACCCTTCTTATGCGTATCATGAGAGGAACTGGCATAGATGGTCTTAAGGGGATGGAGTTTAAAACAGATGATATTATAAGGCCTATACTAGATATAGATAGATGGGAGATAGAAAAGTATATAGAGGATAGGAATATCGACACTGTACTGGATAAAACAAATCTAGAGACTATATACACTAGAAACAAGGTCAGATTAGAACTTATGCCTTATATAGAAGAAAACTTTAATCCCAATATAATAGACACTCTCTTTAGACTTTCAGAAAATGCTTCTTTAGATAGTAAGTTTTTAGAGGAATATAGTGTTAAGAGATATACTTCTTCATTAAAAACTAAGGGTGAAAGTTCTATAGTATTTAAATATGATAAATTTAAAAGAGAAGATGAGGCTATAAAAAGGAGAATAATTAGAAAAGCTATATTAGATTTGAGGGATACTCTTCAAGGGATAGAAGAAATACATATCTCTTCAGTTGTGGACTTATTTGATAAAAAAGAAACAGGCAAGAGAATAGATCTGCCAGGGGATATGATAGCTAGGGTGAGTTATAGTGATCTGATATTAGAAAGGATTAAAGTCGAGTCTGGACAAGTGTATTCTACACTTAATTTACCATATGCCTTAAAGATTGGGAAAAACGTGTTAAAAGATTGGAATTTAGAGATAGATTTAAAGATATTAGAAAAAAAAGATGTTGATTTCAAAAAAACATCTAGAAATATAAGATGTTTTGATTATAATAAAGTAGTTGGAAATGTTTTTATAAGGAATAGAACTTTTGGAGATAGATTTAGTCCTTTTGGGATGAATGGGAGAAAAAAGTTAAAGGACTATTTTATAGATGAAAAAGTTCCTAGAGAGTTGAGAGAGAAACTTCCCTTACTTGTAGATGAGAAGAATATTATTTGGGTAATAGGTTATAGGACTAGTGAAATTTATAAAATTAGTAGAGACACATCAAAGATTTTAAAAGTTGAAATTAAAGACATTAAAATATAAGGAGGAGAATTATGGAAAAAGATATTAAAAAAATACTTCTTACTGAAGAAGAGATAAATAAAAGAGTTAAAGAATTAGGAGCTGAAATAACAGAAGATTATAGAGGTAAAGAGCTTATTATAGTAGGCATATTAAAAGGTGCTGTAGTTTTCATGTCAGAACTTTGTAAAAGAATAGATCTTCCTATGGATATGGACTTTATGAGCGTTTCAAGTTATGGTAAATCATCTATATCTACAGGAGAGGTTAAGATAATAAAAGATTTAGATAGATCAGTAGCAGAAAAAGACGTACTTATAGTAGAAGATATTATAGATACGGGAAATACACTTGCTTATTTGACTGATAATCTTAAAAAACGTGGTGCAAATAGTGTTAAGATTGTAACCATGCTGGATAAACCCATTAGAAGAAATATAAAAGTAAAGGTAGATTACTTAGGATTTGAAGTTCCTAATGATTTTGTAGTAGGATATGGTCTTGATTATGCTGAAATGTATAGGAATTTACCATATGTAGGTGCTTTAAAAGAAGAAGTTTATAATGGTAAGGATGTTGAATAAGTAAATTATATATGATATAATTAGAAAATATTATTGACTACCCATATAGGGAGGGAGGACTTGGATTGAAGAGAAATTTTAGAGGATTAAGTGTATATTTACTTATCTTAATTCTTATTATGTTTGGTGTAAGATTTATGCAACAAAATGTAGAAGAAGTAACTACTATGGATGTAACTGAGCTTGTAAAGAACATAGAAGCTGAAAAGTTAGAGAGTATAGAGATTCAAGGTAGAACGGTAGGAAATGTAGAAGGAAAGCTAAAAGATGGTACTAAATTTACTACTGTTTTACCAGAAGATTTCAGAGAGAATTTCTACGATAATTATTTGAAAGATAAAGTAGATAGTGAACAGATAAGACTTATTGGTAAACCAGAACCAACAGAGCCTTGGTACATTACTTTATTACCAACATTTTTAATTATATTTGTATTTGGTATATTTTGGTTTTTCATGATGCAACAGTCACAAGGTGGCGGTAGCGGCGGTAAAGTTATGAACTTTGGCAAGAGTAAGGCAAAGATTCATAAAGAAGATGAAGGCGATCTTATAAGTTTTGATGAGGTTGCAGGACTGGAAGAAGAAAAAGAAGAATTAAAAGAAATAGTAGATTTCTTAAAAGGCCCTAAAAAATAT
>CAZRHX010000165.1:0-4275 GCA_964599855.1 uncultured Tissierella sp.
TACGCTTCTCTTAGTGAAATTCCACAAGAGATAGACGTAGTAGATATGGTGGTATCACCTAAAATAGCTATGAATATTTTAGATGAAGCAAAAGCTACTAATATAGAGTATATTTTCTTTCAACCAGGCACTTATAATGAAAAAGTTATAGAAAAAGCCTCAAGTCTTGGATTTAAATATCTATTGGATGATTGCGTATATGCGACATTAAAAAGCAAATAATAAATAAAATAATAGTAAAAGGTGAGTAGGCTCTAATAGTCTATTCATTTTTTTTAGAATTTAAATAGAATTCTTGTACGCGAAATGATTTTGTAAAATAAAGATATGAAAAAAAAATATATATATGTTAAAATATAAAGGTAAAATTTTAAGGAGAGTGAAGCAAAATGGCAGGACATTCCAAATGGAATAATATTAAAAACAAAAAAGGTAAAGAAGATGCTAAAAGAGGTAAAATTTTTACAAAATTAGGTAGATATATAATGGTAGCAGCAAGGGAAGGGGGGGCAGACCCAGAGTATAATCCTTCACTAAAGGCAGCTATTGATAAGGCTAAAGCAGAAAATATGCCTAATGACAATATCGAAAGAGCTGTTAAAAAGGGTTCCGGAGAAGGGGCAATGGATAACTATGAAGAAATTACTTATGAAGGTTATGGACCGGGTGGAGTTGCAGTATTTGCTAACTGCCTTACAGACAATAGAAATAGAACAGCACCAGACATAAGACATGCTTTTGATAAATTTGGTGGTAATCTAGGTCAAGCTGGCTCTGTTACCTTTATGTTTGACAGAAAGGGCTTAATAGCTATAGAGAGAGATGAAAGGATTGATGAAGATGCCTTGACTATGCTCTCCATAGAGCTTGATGCAGAGGATTTTGAAGCTTCTGAATATGGTTATGAAATTACTACAAGAGCTGAAGACTTCAATAAGGTAAAAGAGGGGCTTGAAAAAGAAAAATATGAATTTGCCATGGCCGAAGTAACTTATATCCCTCAAACAACCATAGAGTTAAATGAAGAGGATGCAAAAAACATGGAAAAATTAATAGATATGCTCGAAGACAATGATGACGTTCAGGAGGTATTCCATAACTGGGAAGATTAGAAAATCTGCATTAAAAAAGGGTGAAAATATTTTCATCCTTTTTTTAAACTGAATATAGAATTAAAGGGGGAAGATATGAAAAGATTTCTTATGTTTTTAATGATTATAGCTATATCTCTAACATTTTTAGTTATAAGTTTAGAGCAAAATGCATACAATAAAGATTTTTATATAGAAAAGTATAAAGAGTATGATATTGAAGAAGTTACGGGAAAAAATTCGGAAGAATTAAAAACTATAACCGATAATCTTATACTATATTTAAAAGGTGGAGAAAACAGTTTATTAAAGCCTAGTTTCAACGAAAGAGAAATACTACACATGGAAGATGTTAGAGCTCTATTTGATCTAGCAAGGATTATAAAGTATATTGGACTTGGACTTATAATTCTAATATACTTTTATTTTTTAAAAAATAAAAATATTGCTTTCATGGCAAAGAATCTTTTTTACGGCCTCTTTATAAATCATCTTTTATTAGGTATAATAGCTCTCTTAGCATATATAGACTTCAATAAATATTTTACTTACTTTCATCTGATATTTTTTTCAAATGATCTGTGGATATTAAATCCAGAGACAGATTTAATGATACAGATGCTTCCAGAAGTTTTTTTTATTGGGATAGCAATAAAGATTATGATATATTATTTATTATACTTAATGATGGTACAATTAATAAGCTATTTATATATGAAAAAGGGTAAGATAGAAGATAGATCCCAAATTATATGAAAATATGATACAATGAATACAAATTGTTAGAAAGACAGAGTAGGTAAAAGGCGTCAAGTGTTAAGGGATGGGAAGTTGCCCTTAAACGAAGAATTTGTTCTGCGTCCATTTATCGCATCCGCTGTCCTTTAGAAAACTCTTTTCTTTTAGGACTAACTGTCACTAGCATCAGAAAGGAGATTTTTTTATGAATAGAAATGGGAAAAATAAAATTAGTGTTCAAGATTTAGTAAAAGGTGCTTTTTTAGCTGCAATATCTATAGTTTTAACTAGGTTTTTTTCTTTTATATATTTGGAGATTATAAGGATAGGTTTTGGAAGTATCCCTATAATTATTTCAGGTATGTTATTTGGTCCGATTGTTGGCGGGATTACTGGTGTAGCTGCAGACTTTATAGGAGTATTAATAAATCCAATGGGAGTTCCACATCTGGGTTTTACATTTACTGCTGCACTAGAAGGAATTATACCAGGGCTTTTAGCTATTTATTTTAAAAAGCATTATAAAAATGGTATACCATTTACATTTTGGAGAGTGTTTTTTACAGTTTTTATAATAGTTATGGGAAGCTCTCTTATACTAAATACTATATGGTTATCACAAATGCTGGGGAATCCATTTAGTGTAGTGATTCAACCTAGGATTATATCAGCAATCATAATGTTGCCGATTCATTCCTTTGTAATATATACGGTTATTAAGAATATAAGGAAATATTAGAAGATAGGTGATTATAATGAAAAAAGTATTGGCACTTATGGGAAGTCCAAGAAAAAATAAAAATACCAATAAAGCACTTGATCTACTATTAGATGGTATAGATACTGAGAAGCATATTATAAAAAAAATTTATTTGGGAAGCCTAACCATCAATCCGTGTACAGGATGTGATTATTGTTCTCATAAAGAAGCTTGTGTAGAAAAAGATGATATGCAGATAATCTATGAAGAATTTGACAAGGCGGATGTTGTCATATTAGCTGCACCATTGTATTTTAATTCCTTCAATGGCTTAACTAAAAATCTAATAGATAGATGTCAAAAATATTGGTCACTAAAATATTCTCATGGAAAACAATATAAAAGGAATATGGGAAGAAAAGGAATATGTATATGTGTAGGAGGAGCACCTTTTACATTTGATCAGTTTATAGGAGTAAATCCTATATTAGATTTCTTTTTTAAATCTATAAATGCTGAACATATGGGAAATTATTTTATATCTAACACAGATAAAGAAGCAGTAGAGATGCAAGAACTTTTTAAAAGCGAATTAAAGATGATAGGAAAAGATTTTGATAGTTTGAAAAAGTTTCATATTCAAAGATAAAAATAAAGTTTTATTTTAAAAGATAGGTACATGATAAACTTGTGTGAAAAACTTATTTAATAATAGTGGTGTTGTATGAAAAAAACATTACCAATAGCAATTTCAAACAGGCATATACATTTAAATCAGGAAGATTTAGATAAATTGTTTGGAGAAGGATATACTCTAAAAAAACTTAAGGACCTATAGAAGGTATAAGAATTCTAGGACCGATAAGACCAGAAACTCAATTTGAGGTATCTGTAAGTGATACATTTAAACTCGGAGTAAAATCTGAGATAAGAGATTCAGGAGATATTGAAAATACTCCTGGCTTAAAACTTGTAGGACCAAAAGGTGAAACTACAATGGAAAAAGGAGTAATAACAGCGGCTAGATATATTCATATGAATACTGAAGGTGCTAAGAATTTGGGTGTAGAAGATAAAGATAAAGTAAAGATTAAAGTAGAGGGACCGAGAGCTTTAACTTTTGAGGAAGTTTTAGTTAAAGTAAATGATAACTATGTTCTTGAGATGCATGTAGATGTTGAAGAAGGAAACGCATGTGTTGAACTAATAAAATAAACTATCTAGCAATAATTAAGAAAAAAATTTAAATAAAGCTCATATATATGAGCTTTATTTAAATTCTAGAACTTATTGAAATCTATGCTTTGGAAGTAGAAAAATAATATGATATACTTTAATTTGTTAATATTTTTATGAGGAGGATTTTAATGGATCCAGTAGCTTTTGAAATATTTGGAATATCTATTAGATGGTATGGCATATTTATAGCTAGTGCTGTTTTTTTAGGTACTTTTATAGCTTTAAAACAATCAAAGTTAAATACTATAAAAGAAGATGATTTATTAGATTTATTGTTATATGCTATTCCTATTGCAATAATAGGGGCAAGAATATATTATGTTATTTTTAGTTGGGATCTGTATCGCGATGATCCAATACAAGCTTTAAATTTTCGAAAGGGTGGATTAGCAATTCACGGAGCGCTTATAGCCTCAGTTATAACTGCTATAGTTTTTACAAGGAAAAGAAATATTTCTTTTTGGCAATTAGCAGATACCGCCGGTCCAAGTCTTGTTTTAGGTCAAG
>CAZRHX010000166.1:0-4254 GCA_964599855.1 uncultured Tissierella sp.
TTATAGTAGAAAGTCTGTGAGCTATTATAAAGGTTGTACGATCTTCCTTTAGTTTTTGAATGCCTTTTTGAATTACTTCTTCTGTTTCAGTATCAATGTTTGATGTAGCCTCATCTAAAATCAATATCTTTGGATTTCTAATATATGCCCTTGCAAAAGAAATCAATTGTTTTTCACCTTGACTAAGATTGTTCCCCTTTTCAAATATCTTTTGATCTATCCCTCTTCTTACAAGCGCTTCCCCACCTACCTCTATAAGGGCTCTTTCAACATCTGCATCGCTGTATCTCATATCATCTAATCTGATATTATCTTTTATATCAGTTTCAAAAAGAAAAGCATCTTGCAGAACTACTGCCATTTGTTCTCTTAGTGATTTTCTACTTATGTCTTTTATATTTCTACCATCAATATATATATCTCCAAGTCTTGGACTATAGAAATTCAAAATCAAGTTTATTATGGTACTCTTTCCACTACCAGTTGAGCCTACAAAGGCTATATTTTCTCCACTTTTCACTTCAAAGTCTACGCCTCTTAAAACATCATCTTCATCATAGGCAAAGTAAACATCTTCAAACTTTACATCGCCTCTAACGTCTGTAAATTCACCTTCCAAGACTTCCATTTGTTCCAGTTCCAATAAATCAAATATATGTGTAGCCGAAGCATATGACTGCTCTAGTTCTCCAAACCTTGTCACAACCCTACTTATATTGTTAAAAATCTTAGTGACATAATCGATAGCTATATACATACTGCCGATGGTAACTGCATAATTTCCTGTTATCTTTCCTACCCCAAAGTATAAAAGAACTATAATTGTACCAAGATAACTTACTATATCAATTGCTCTATATCCTCCATAACTTCTAACTTTAGTTATTTCTAAATTTGTTTCAAATATTTTATCATTTATTCTATCAAATTCCTCTTTTATATAAGCTTCCTTATTAAAGGCTTGGATTATCTCCATATTCTGTATATTTTCATTTATACTCGAATTTATATCTCCTATATAATTTCGATTAAGTGTTGTATATTTTCTCGTTTTAAACCTTAGGTCATTGAAGATAATATATATTATAGGAAGAAGGGTCAGTAGCATTACTCCTATAGCAAAATTTGTCACAAGAATCATCGCATATATACTGACAATCATTATGGTTGAAGTTGTCATATCTGCTAAAACCAGCTGAAACATCATCTTCAATTTGTTTGTATCGTTTGTAATCCTAGATACTATACTTCCTGCAGGTAAATTATCAAAATAAGATATAGGAAGTTTTGTTACATGGCTATAAACATCTTTTTGGACACTAAAAGCTATCTCATTGGCTGCTTTTTCAAATGATATGAGTGCCCAATTAGAGAACAAGCCACTCAAAAGATAGACCACTAAATAAATCACAAGCCATTGTATGATGCTTATAAAATCTGCCCTCCCTATATCTAGCTTTATATAATTGTTGAGTATAAAACCAATAATTAAAGGCCCTATAATTTCCATAGCTGTACGAACCATTGAAAGCAATAATCCAATTGATAAGGATTTTTTCTCATCTTTTGCATATTCTTTTAATTTTTTTGTTGCTGATTCATTTCTTATATTATTCTTCATCAAATTGGCTCCTTGCTGACTGATTTTCATATTGTTTAGAGTACCACTTTTCTTTTTCAACTAATTTATCATGAGTACCTCTTTCTACAATTTCACCTTCATCTAATACTATTATTTCATCAAGGTCTTTAATTTGACTTATCCTATGACTTGAAATAATCGTTGTCTTATCCTTGCTAGTCTTCTTTATATTATTGATAATATTTTTTTCTGTACTTCCATCGACTGCACTCATGGCGTCATCTAATATTAAAATATCAGAATCCTTTAGGAAGCCTCTGGCAATACCGATTCTCTGCTTTTGCCCACCCGAAAGAGAAATACCTCTCTCACCGCAAAGAGTATCCACGCCTTTAGAACATACTTTTAAATCTTTTTCAAAATCAGCCAGTCTGATAGCTTCCATTACCTCTTCATCATCAGCATCTGGTCTGGAAAGTCTTATATTATCCCTGATACTCTTTGAAAATATCATACTTTTTTGTGGTACATAGGCGATTTTCTCTCTGATACTTGAGCGAGTATATTTATCAAGACTCTTTCCGTCAAGAAATATACTCGCTGTTGACATTGGATATAGATATAGTAACTGCTTTACAAAAGTAGATTTACCAGAACCAGTTTTTCCCAGGATTCCGAGCGATTTACCCTTTTCAATTTTTATAGTCACATCTTTCAAAACATCTTCCTTTGATGAAGGGTATCTGAAGCTATGATTTATAAATTCTATATCCGGATGACTAGCTAAATCTATGGCTCCATCACTATCAATAATATCTTCTTCATAATCTAAAACTTCTTGAACTCTATCCATTGAAGCATTAGCTTGTTGTTTTAGGTTGATAAAGTTACCAAATGCATACATTGGCCATACAAGCATATTTAAATAATAGGTGAAGGAAATTAATTGACCTACCGAGATTTCGCCCCTTGAAATTAAAACAGAACCATAACCTATACCTATGATAAATGTAAATGCAGGTATAATCCTCTGAACTGGAGTCAATAATGCTTGATATTTGACAACATCCATATTTCTAGCTAATAAGGTTTTACCACTTTTTTCAAATTTTTCCTGTCTAGACTTTTGAAGATTAAAAACTCTAATAATTCTTATACCCTCTATATCTTCTAAAACGCTTGTGTTTAATTTATCAAAAGCTCTTTGCACCTTGTCCCATCTTACAAGGATCCTATCTCCAATCCATATGCTCAAATAGGCCAAGATAGGTAGAGGTACTATAGCAGCCAAGGTCAATTTCACATCAACTACTACCATCATCATTATGATTATTATGAAGGGAAACACTGTAGAATCAAAGAGACTCAAGGTTCCAATTCCAGCTAAATTACTGATACTATCCACATCATTGGTAGATTTTCCCATAAGAGAACCTGTGGAATTTTTTTCAAAGAACTTGAGAGATTGTCCTAAGAATTTTGTCATAAGATTGTCTCTAGTTTTATAATCTATCTCATTTCCTGCCCTAAAAGTAAAATAGCTCCAACCCATGGCAAGAAAATACTTTATAGCTATAACCACTACATTTAATCCTAAAATCATTAAAAATAAATTAAGGGCAATCGAATCCTCAAATATCATATCAGTCAATCTGCCTGTTATATAAGGTGGTATCAATCCAAATATATTACTTAAAAGTAAAAATATAATTGCCAAAATATATTGCGTTTTATAATATGAAATAAACCATCCAAACTTTTTAAACATAAATCTTCCTCCTCATATATAATTATCTCTGTTCTCTATAAGGCTTTAAAAAACACCATATATCATAAGCCCTATGCTATTTAGAGCAAAGTTAGCAAACATATGAACTAACCAAGAATTATATATATTTTTACTTTCTTCATTAAAATAATTGAATATCAATCCTACTCCAAATAAAGCAATAAGTGCCAATAAAAATATTACTATATTAAACCAATCTGACATTATACCTATGTGATATACTGCAAAAGCCAAAGCACTTAAAAAATAGGCAAGGGGTCTAGTAGTTGTCTTTTTTAAACTTAAAAATAAAAATCCTCTAAAAAAGAATTCTTCTAAAAGAGAATTTAAAAATGAAATATAGACTGCTACATAAAAAAAGTTGTTTTTATTTATATCTTGACTCCTATATAGAAGTTCCCGTATTTCAGATAAATCAATATATGTTGTTAATATAAAGTAGACCCCAACAATCAAGATATATGTTCCTATCCCTAGAATTATGGCACTTATAAATTGACTTCTGGAATATATCTTGAAATAATCTAACATGTTTATCCTGTCATCAAATCCAATATAAATGAGAGGTAAGATAAAAAACATAGATACCTTGAGCATAGACTTTATTATATACCCTGGTACTATAAAGTACTCTACTATAAACATAATAAGTATTGATAGAATCATCAGCAGCATTATATTTAAGCTTGTTTTTTTCTCTTTCATGGTCACACCTCTCATGTTTATAATATAATTCTCCCTTCATTCTTACCCAATAGATGTCTAAAAAATCAATGGATTTATCATTATGATTTTCAAGATTAGACTTTTTTCATTCCAGCTTCTATTCTACAACTAGTTTTTGATAAAGTCCATAAGCAAGTATTTCTGAAAATATTTGAAA
>CAZRHX010000167.1:0-4248 GCA_964599855.1 uncultured Tissierella sp.
CAGTTCTTCCTATCCTGTGTATATAGGAGTCCGGATCTTCTGGTATATCATAGTTAAATATATGGGTTATTCCCTCTACATCAAGTCCTCTAGCTGCAACATCTGTAGCCACAAGAAGAGGTATTTCCATCTTTCTAAAAGATTTCATAACTCTTTCACGTTTAGACTGACTCAAGTCTCCATGTATTTCATCCGTTATAAAGCCTGCTTCTTGTAAATGGATATTTAGAGTTTTTACTCTTCTCTTAGTTCTACAAAATATAATGGCCATGAAGGGGTTTTCTTCTTTTATAATATTTATAAGCGCTTCTTCTTTACCCCTATCTGTAGTTTTTATAACTACTTGTTTTATTTCATCTAAGATAACATTTGTAGTTTCAATCCTTACAGTCTCTACATCTTTCATATATTTTTTAGCTAAATTCCTAAGTCCTTTTGGTATTGTCGCTGAAAAGAGCATAGTCTGTCTTCTCTTAGGAGTCTTAGATAATATATCTTCAATGTCATTTAAAAATCCCATATTTAGCATAACATCTGCTTCATCTAATACAAAAAACTTAGTATGACCGAGATTTATACTATCACGCCTTATATGATCTAAAATTCTTCCTGGTGTACCTATGACCAGGTGAACTCCATTTTCTAGTTTTCTAAGTTGTTTAAATACATCTTGCCCACCATAAATTGCAAGTATATTTATACCAAATGGCCCACTTAGTTTTTTTGCTTCTTCAGTGATTTGAATAGCAAGTTCTCTCGTTGGAGCCATTATAAGACCTTGTATCTGTTTTTTCTCCACATCTATTCCTTGGATCATAGGTAACAAAAAAGCTAAAGTCTTCCCAGTTCCTGTTTGTGCTTCACCTATAATATCTTTTCCTCCAATTATCTTTGCTATGGTCTTTTCTTGGATGGGAGTTGGAGTCTTTATTCCATTCTTTGAAAGCAGATCTATCAAGTCTTTCTTTATTCCTAATTCTTTAAAATTATTTATCATTTATTATAACCGCCCTTTTTTTCTTAATATAATTATAACTCTTTTCTCCATTCTATCAAAGATTGAAGGATTATAAAAGAAGATAATTAATAGTATGAATTTCAATGTATCTAAAATGTATCTTTTATGTATTTGATATGTATTTGTTGTTTGTTTTAAATAATTGGGTATAGGATTATAGTAAGTGCAAATCAGTCATATTGATATTTCTACCGATATGATGTATAATGGATTCATATGTTTAAAAAGAAGGGGATGCTATTGTGGCCAAATTTATAAATGACCCAGTTACCATGTATTTAAAAGAAATAGGGAAGGTCCCTCTTCTCAATAAAGAAGAAGAAGTAGTACTTGCTAAACTTATAGAAGATGGAGATTTAGAGGCAAAGAGTAAGCTCGCCGAAGCAAATCTTCGACTTGTAGTTAGTATAGCTAAGAAGCATATGGGAAGGGGAATGTCTTTTTTAGATCTGATACAAGAAGGCAATATTGGACTTATGAAAGCTATAGATAAATTCGACTATACTAAAGGCTTCAAGTTCAGTACCTATGCAACCTGGTGGATTAGACAAGCAATTACAAGAGCGCTGGCAGATCAAGCTAGAACAATAAGAGTGCCAGTTCATATGGTTGAAACTATAAATAAACTCGTAAAAGTACAGAGAGCTTTAATTCAAGAACTAGGAAGGGAACCAACACCAGAAGAAATAGGTGAAATACTCGATATGGAACCTGCAAAGGTTAGAGAAATTCAAAAAATAGCAGAGAGACCTGTTTCTCTTGAAACTCCTATAGGAGAAGAAGAAAGTGAACTCGGAGATTTTATTGAAGATGACTTTATAAAAACTCCTGCAGAAGCTACATCTTTAGTAATGCTTAAAGAAGGACTATTAGATGTATTGGAAACACTATCCGAAAGAGAACAAGAAGTCTTGATGCTACGCTTTGGCTTAAACGATGGTAGAGCAAGAACTTTAGAAGAAGTTGGAAACATCTTTAGCTTGACACGTGAAAGAATCAGACAGATTGAAGCAAAAGCACTTAGGAAACTCCGACATCCTAGTAGAAGTCAAAAGATTAAAGACTTTTTAGATTAAAAAAACCAAGTTTAGTATATAGAATGCTGAACTTGGTATTTTTATAATTTATTTTAAATCTATTTTTTAAAGATAGATAGGAAAGGAAGATACAATTGATAAATGAAATATATTTACCTAAAAGAGAACTCTTTGATGAAGGCGCTACTCTCTCTTATGTCTCAAGGCTAAACAGTTTAAAACGATTAAAAACTTCCATAGAAGAAAAAGAGTTAGATATTATCCGTGCCTTAAAGTTAGATTTAAATAAACAAAAGTTTGAAGCATATACAAATGAAATAGGCATTGTATATGAAGAGATAAATACGGCTATGAAAAATCTTAAGCAATGGATTAGTGAAATATCAGTAAAAACACCAATATATCTTCATCCAGCTAAGAGTTTCATAAAGAGAGTACCTAAAGGAGTAGTTTTAATAATAAGTCCTTGGAATTATCCCTTCCAACTGACAATGTCTCCTCTTATAGGTGCCATAGCTGGTGGAAACTGTGTGATTATAAAATCCTCTAAAAAATCAGGACATACAAAAGCCATACTGCAAAAAATAATAGAAGATGCTTTTCCTAAAGAATTTATAGAGTTTGTAGATATAGAAAACAATCAATTAAATGATCTAATAGATAAGTTTCCCTTAGATCATATATTTTTCACAGGCAGCGTAGGAGTAGGAACTGAAATATATGGAAGAGCCGCTAAACACTTAACTCCAGTAACTTTAGAACTAGGAGGAAAAAGCCCTACTATAGTCCATGAAGATGCAAATATAAAAGATGCAGCCAGAAGTATAACTTGGGGCAAGTTTTTAAACTTGGGACAAACATGTATTGCACCCGATTATCTCCTTGTACATGAAGATATAGTGGATACTTTAGTAGAAAAAATCATCTACTATATAAAAAAGTTTTATGGAAGTGATGAAAAAAGATACAATTCCCTAGGAAGAATAATAGATGAAAAAAGTTTTGATAGGGTTATTGAGCTTTTAAAAGATGGAAGCATAGTAGAAGGTGGAAACTATAATAGAGAAAGACTATTTATAGAACCAACCCTTATCAGGGATGTAAATATGGATCAAAAAATTATGAAAGAAGAGATATTTGGTCCTATTCTGCCAATTATTGTATATAGAGATATAGAAGAATGTTTAGCTATAATAAGAAGAAACAGATATCCTCTAGCACTCTATATCTTTACAGAAAACAAAGAAATCGAAAATTTTGTATTAGATAGAATAGAATTTGGTGGTGGTTGTATAAATAGCACCATAAGTCATGTAGCCAATTCAAATCTTCCCTTTGGAGGAGTTGGGAAAAGTGGTATAGGTAAATATCATTCAAAATATACTTTCTTTGAATTCACAAATGAAAAAAGTGTATATAAGTCTACATCTAGCCTAGGAGAAGCTTTGAAATATCCACCATATTCATCAAAGAAATTAGATTTAGTCAAAAAAATTATGAAATAAAAAAATAAAGATCTTTCACTCCCTTCAAGCTTAGAAAACTATCATCTTGAACTTCTGAAAGATCTTTTTCTATCCTATAATCTCTTCTGCTACTTTTATACCATCAATAGCTGCCGACATAATCCCTCCGGCATAGCCTGCCCCTTCTCCAACTGGATAAAGTCCTTTTATATTGGATTGAAGGCTTTCATCTCTGTGTATCCTGATAGGAGAAGAACTTCTAGTCTCTACACCTGTCATTATAGAGTCTGGATTATTAAATCCCCTTATCTTTTTATCAAATTCTAATATAGCCATCTTTAAAGTATCTGTTACATAGTAAGGCAGACACTCTCTTAAGTCTGTCATCTTTACACCAGGATTATAGGTTTTTTCTATACTTCCTATATCTTCAGAAGCTCTATCTTTTAAAAAGTCTTCTACTCTTTGAGCTGGTGCCTTGTAATCAGCTCCACCTAAATCAAATGCCAAGGACTCCCATTTCCTTTGAAACTCTACTCCTGCCAATGGATGCTCACTTTCAAAGTCTTCAGGACTAACTCCTACGAGCATTGCACTGTTTGCATTTCTTCCACTTCTGGAGTGCATACTCATACCATTGGTAACTATTTTATCTGGCTCAGAACTTGCAGCTATAACCATACCACCTGGACACATACAAAAAGTATAGGCAGATCTTCCATTGTCA
>CAZRHX010000168.1:0-4207 GCA_964599855.1 uncultured Tissierella sp.
TATAATAAATTTCGCATCTTCATTTGTTATTAAATATGTATTATCATCAATAAGCTCATAAGAACAATTGACAGAACCAATAACCTTCCTATGGGTTCTTAAAATATAGCTACCTTGGCATTTGTAATTATTTAACGCTCCTATAATCCTATCTTCTTCATATGTAAAAACTACTTCCTGATTTAAATAATTAATTATGTCTGCTCCTGCTTCAGAAACAGTTTCTGATTTTATCCAAGGAAGGGTTTCATATATCCTTTTCATCATTTTTTCAAAGTTTTCAGCAAGCTCACTCCATTTTAAGCCAAAGGAACGCTCATCATCTAAAACATCATCACCATGAAGGAAATGTGATATTAAACCAAAGGTCGTAATGCTGCTTAATAAATCATATTCAACCTCATTTGTGTCAATATATCCATAAGACATTCTTGGAAAATTTAATATTCCATCATCTCTAATCTCAATTTCCTGGATATATGCGTCCTCTTCATCACCTACATAAACAGAAGCAATTATTTTCAAATCTGGCAAAGCTTCTTTTAATGCTTCTATCCCCTCTTCAGTTATAATGTTAGAAGGTGGTACATAGGATACTATTTTATTATTAGGAAAAACACTTTCTAAAGTTGTTTTAGCAAGATTAATGCCATAAACCATATCCTTTATATTATTCCATGTATTATACCCATTTCTATCAGACATTTTATTTTTCCCAACGGCTAGAGGCTGGTGATTAAAACCATGAAGTCCTATTTCCCCACCAAGTTTTAATAGCTCTCTTCCATAAGTTATAATATTTTTTTTATCAATATCATTTCCACGATTATTATGTAAACTAGTTGTAGAATTCTTATATGTTTCAATATAATATCCTGTATATGTAACGTCATATTTCTTAGATATAGAAACCATATCTGGCCACCATATGTCTCTAAAAAATTCAGGAGTTTCTTTTTCATATTCATCATATATTATTTTTTCTGTTGCTGTTGGTATAGGACTAGGAAAATCATCTATAAACAACACCTTACTATTGATAATTGGATAAATAAAGCTTTCATTTCCTAGAGAAAGTATTCCTGTATATATTCCTCTACTACTCTTTTCTCTTAACATTTGTCCATTAGAAAATATAACTTTACCTTGTCCAAAGTTATTTTCCCATACTAAAGGTATTCCTAATGAATCAGTGGCATGCACTTCAACATCATCAAATAATTCTACCTTTATTGAATGATTACTTATTTCTTCACCTATTTCTAAACCTTCACCTGTAATTAGAATATTACTTAATAAATTCATACCAATGGTTTTTTCAAATCCAGTATAACTTTTTATTCCAAATAGCTCCAAATACTCATGAAGCTTTTCAGTTATATATGGCCTTTGTGCTATTATTACAGAACCACCATTATTAACATAATAATATAAATCACGTATCTGAGAATAATCAGCTATGGATTCAAAAGTTACTATAACTGTACTATAATCATTAAAATTGGTATATGTTTTCCTCTCTGTTGACTCATATTCCTTCTTAAGATATTGCAAGAGAATTTCAGTATTTTCCTTTGTACTTACGCTTACATCATCAGCTTTATCATATATGATGGCATATCTTTCTTCTTGCTTATCTTTAATTTCTTTATATTTTTCACTAGATATAGAAGTGAGTTTTTCCATATTTCCAAAATAATCTATGGATGAATATTTTTCAAAAACATGAGAACTTCTAATAATAAACAATCCAACGGCTACTGCCAATATTAATGATAGAAGTAAATAAAAAAAACCATTTTCATTTTCATTTTTATTTCTCATAACCCACCTCATTTATCCAATATCTTACAAGTTTCAAATTCTCACCTTGAATATGTATATCTGATTTTATTAAAGCATCTAACTCACTTTTCAAATAACTAAAATCCTTCATATTGTATGCCAATTTTAAAGCAGTAATATATGGTTCATCTAATTTTTTATATATATTCTTAAAAATAGATATATAGTTTTCTGCTTCATTATATTTTTTTCTTTTTATAAGTATATCAATAAGATCTTTGTAATAGCATTCTGCTGAATCTTTTTCTATAAGCTCTTTTAATAACAATATGTATTTTTCTTCATATTCTTCCATTAAATAAGTATTATCTATTTTGCTATCAATATAAACTTTTAAAGATTTATAGTATTTAAGTCCTGCTTTTATATCCTTATTACTCTTTAGATAATTATCTTCATTTTCTTTTACATCTTCAGGTAACTTACTGGCTAAATAAGTTAGTACACTGGCTGCATAATGTGATGTTCCAGTATCATTATCATTAAGAGCCTCTTTAGTGGCTAAGACGTATTCTTTAGGATTATCTTTAATAGCATGTATTATCAATCTTCTTTTTACACTTTTCTCATTAAGCACCAAAGCATCCTTTATTGGTATAATAGAAATATTATTATCAGAATAATTATTAAATAAATTATATTCTTCTTTATACATCATAGTTTCCATGATTTCTTCACTTTTATCATGGCCATACTTTTTAAATACTATATAGAATATTGCAACGGTTCCTCCTATTATAGGAATAATAATAGATAATAACACTAAACACATCTTTTCTTTTAATTCAAATAAACTACTTAAAAGATATATAAATAGAGTAATAAGTAAATTAATAATTACTAATTTAAACATAATACTTCCTCACTTACCTGTTTAATTTTTATTCCATTATCTTTCAATCTATTCATTGCTACATCTCTACCATACTTGTCAGTATTACTTAACATAATATTTATCTTTCCGTTAAAATAACCAAAATAGTCAGTTTTTCTAATATTATTTTCAAGACTTTTTGATATTTCCTCTTCCTTTAATCCACTTTCAGTTAATTCTAATACTGATAAGTTACTACGCTTTTCTTCTTGTGATTTTAGCTTTATAGCCAATATCTTTCTAAAGTTCTTTTCATTTAATATCTTTGTGTTCCCAATATATCTTTCACCATTGATTGCACTTTGATATGTAATAGCCTTGCTCATTGCTGAAGATATCAACTTGATTGTTATCTTTAATATGTTTTCGTAATATAAGTTCATTTTTTCAAACTCTAACTCTTTTATTGTAACCAATGCTTTTATTTTATCTTCATGGCAAACAGCTCCTATAACTTGTGGTAGTCCTTTATCCATTCTTTTATTAATGTAGAGATTATCTTCACCTAGCTTTCTATATAGCTCTGATGATTTATCAATCCTTATACTTTTCTTCATATTACATAACTCATTGTTGCTTTGAGCCACTAACCTCATATATTGGCATTTTTTACCTATATAATATATGGCAATGGTTTTATTATCTAATATCTCTTCTAAAACAGAAATGGTATTATTCAATATTTCTTCTGGTTCTAAACTATCTAATCTACTTATTATTGCGTAAAGTTTACCAATACTATTTTCAGAATTTAATATTTGTCTTTCCAATTCTACTTTTTCAACAAATACATCTTGAGATAATTTTTCTAGAAAATCATATCTTGCATTTAACAGCTCAACCTTTTCTTTTGCTTCCTTAACTTTAAGCTCTCTTTTTTCACTATAATATCCAACAACTAATGCTGTACTCATATAAATAAGAATTTCACCTATAATTCTATTATCAAACATCAACGTAAGAATATCTCTATTTTGTGAGCTATATATATTTAATAAGTATATTATTGCTAATACATTGGCAAATACCCCATGTTTCATACCATATATTGCACTTATCATTGCAATATATATAAGCATAATATCTACTCCACCAAAAGAAATAGTATTGCCAATAAATTTATTAATAAATACGCATATAATAAATAACACTGCAGTAAACAAGTAAGATAATAAAATTAATTTAATATTATTTATCCATTCTTTTTTGGTTTTATTATTACCAGGTATATGTTCCTTGTAATTTGCATATGTCTTTTCCCCTTCACCATCAACAGTACATCTCCACTGTACAGCTTTTTCTATCTTTTCAGTATTAGTTTCCTTTGATAAATTATATATCCCTTCATATTTTCCACTAGAAAGTTTAAATACCCCTTTCACAAAATCTGAAACATATATATAAGATTTATAATTATTTATTTTTTTATAATAACCTTCTCCATAAACATTACCTTTTCTTATAATAAGTATATTAATTTTATCATTA
>CAZRHX010000169.1:0-2782 GCA_964599855.1 uncultured Tissierella sp.
CCTGGTATCTATATCTATTAGCTTGTTTCCCCCCACTCTTTGAAGTTTTTTCTCTTGAATCACAGCTAGAAGTTTTACCTGTAAATTTAATGGAAGTTCTCCTATTTCATCTAAAAAAAGTGTACCTCCTTGAGATAGTTCGATAAGTCCTTTTCTACCTTCTTTTTTAGCTCCTGTAAAGGAACCTTCTACATATCCAAACAATTCACTTTCTATAAGACTCGGCGCCAGAGATCCACAGTCTATTTTTATAAAAGGACCATCTTTTCTGTCACTATTATTATGAATAAATTTACTTAAAACTCCCTTCCCAACTCCAGACTCTCCTTCTATAAGAATATTAGAATCTACGCCAGAGATTCTAAGAGCTAAAAGTTTAATCGTCTCCATAACTCTACTCTTTGATATAAAAAGATCATCTGCTGGATCAAGTTTCTTAAGGCTCTCTAATTCTCTTTGAATCTTTTTATTTATAGCTTCTACTTCCATAAGTTTTTCTTTTAAATCTTCCATACTTGTCATATCTACAACACTTACTACAGCATTTATAAGCTTCTTATCTTGAAAAATAGGAACTGCTGTAGAAAATATATACCTATCATTTACTCTTTGGGTTTTAGAAATTTTTTTTCTTTTTTTTATGGCTTCAAGACCTACCGACTCTGAATATATTCCATCTCTTACCAAGATCTTCATATCACTACCTACTATCCAACTACTGTCTATACCCTCTATTTCTTCACATTTTTGGTTATATAGAACCGTAATACCATTTTTATCTAGTATATGAACTCCAAGATCTAAAGAATTAAACAAGTCTATAATAAGATCTTTATTAAAATATTCTATATTCCCTTTGATTGTCTTCATATACATCACCTTATCTCCTTTAGAAACTTAAAAAATTTATAGTTATAAATGCAGCCAAAATTCCTCCTATTACAGAAAATATGACATTTTTTTGTATATAGGCTAGCAGACTTGCAGCTATTACCCCAATTATAGTGGGGATTTTCATCTCACTTGAAGCAGTTAAAACACCTCTTGCTATCAGTATACTGAGAGATGTAAAAGGAATATATACTAAAAAAAGTCTAAAACGTTCATTCAATTGTCTTTTAGATATTACCACAAGGGGTATGAATCTGGGAAGATAAGTCACTACAGCCATTCCAAGTATAAGTGAAAAGTATTTCATACTCTTTCACCTCTTTCTTTATCTTCAAATATAAAACTCCCAATAGCAGATGCTATTATAATTCCAAGTATTACATCCCAACCCGAACCCAAGACCTTGAGTGAATATATAAATGTATAAATAGCTATTGATATTATGGCTATAGTCAAGATCTTTCTGTTTTCTTTGACCTGGCTAAATAATATCCCTGCAAACATAGCATAAAAACCTACTCCCATGCTAGCTTGTAAGCTTTTAGGAAGTATTTCACCAACTAAGTAGCCCAAGATATTGCCAAACCACCAGGCTGTATGAGCTGAAAAAATCAAACCCATTATAAATGGAAGGGTCAATTCTCTTTTATGGAAACTTATAAGAGAAAAGCTTTCATCTGTAACTCCAAAAGCCACAAGAGGTAGATATTTTCTATCTAGATCTTTGAACTTTAGACTTAAAGAAGCACTCATCATAAGATGTCTTAAGTTCAATAAAAATGTTGCTAAGATTATGCTCCCATAGGAAAGCCCCTGTGCAAGCATATCAATAGCCATAAACTGACTTGCACCTGCATATACAAAAAAACTCATAGCCACTGTATCTGCAAATGGAATTCCAGCATTTTTAGATAAAATTCCACAGGACATGGCAACAGGTAGATATCCAAGTACTAGGGGTATAGATGTCGTAAATCCACTCTTTATCTCTTCTTTAGTATTTATAATTACCCCTCCTTTTTTTGTTTTATAATCTATATTATACTATACTTGAAGGGGTTTTTCTTGAAAAAAATAAAAACCTATAAAGGAAAGCTATCTCTTCTATGCGGATAGCTTTCCTTTATAGATCTACTTTCTTATATAGTCTACATATTTATATTTTATATTTTCTTGCTCTATTACTTTGCTTTCATCTACTATCTCCCAATCATCATCTTTATCTAGATTTGGAATAGAAGTATCATGCTCTGGAAAAATTTTTAATATCTTTGTTATATAAGCTCTGTTACAATATCTTAATAACTGATCCACTATACTCGCACCACCTGTTACAAATACTTTTTTACTTCCATCAGCATTTATATTATCTAAGACTTGGAATAGATGGTCTAGGGAATTCACTGTCATTATATCTTTTTTCTTAAAAGTTTTATCTCTTGTCATAACTATATTTATTCTATCAGGCAATGCTTCTTGTCCAGGAACTGCCATTAAGGTTTTTCTTCCCATTATGATAATATTTCCCGTAGTTTTTTCTTTGAATCTTTTTAAATCTTCATCCAAGTCTATAAGCATCTCACCCTTTAAGCCTATATTCCATTTTTCATCTGCCGTAAGCATTAAAATCATTTTTTTCACCTCTTAAATTTAAGACCTTTGGCCCTTTATCCTTTTACAACTATATTTATTCTGCTATCAAGTGCCCTGCTACAAGGAAGTGATTCAAAGGTCTTTCTTCCCATTATAATTATATTCTCTATAGCCAATCTTCTAAACCTCTTAAGTTTCTCTGATATTTTAAGAAGTACATCTCCCTTATAGCCTATGTTCCAGTTTTCATCTACTGAAAATAAAAGTATCATCATTTTCCCTCCTTGACAAGTTTTCT
>CAZRHX010000169.1:2882-4193 GCA_964599855.1 uncultured Tissierella sp.
TTTTCATCTACTGAAAATAAAAGTATCATCATTTTCCCTCCTTGACAAGTTTTCTATATAATATTTATTACCCAATCTTTGGTAGTTAATCTAGTTATTTATCTATATTGTCATGAAATATTTGATCTGTGGCTGTGTTTTTCAATATCAATACTCTTTTAATATTTACATTGTCTCTTAAGTTTTGTAAACTATAGGTATAGTAAAAAAGGAGTGGTAAATTGGAAAGTTTAGATAAAATGTTAGACAAATACGCTCATCTTTGCGTAAAAGTAGGAATAAACATAGAAGAAGGACAACCTTTAGTTATAAATGCTCCTATTGAGGGTTTAGAATTTGTAAGAAAATTAGCTGAAAATGCTTATACTCTTGGAGCAAGCGAAGTACATGTGAATTGGAGCGATGAAAAGCTTACTAAGTTAAAGTATCAAAACTCTCCTATGGAGGTTTTCGAAAACTATCCCAAGTGGAAGGCAGATGGCTTGATAGATTTTGCTAAGCGTGGCGCTGGATTTATTTCTATCTCAAGCGAAGATCCTGAACTTTTAAAGGAAATGGATCCTAAAAAAGTATCCACTGCTAACAAGTCCGCATCCCTTGCTTTAAAAGAATGGAGAGAATACACTATGAATGATATAAATCCATGGCTTGTAGTTTCAATTGCAAGTAGTGCTTGGGCAAGGTCAGTTTTCCCTGAACTAGAAGAAAAAGATGCTCTTGAGTCCCTCTGGAAAGCTATCTTTAAAGCCACTAGGGTGGACAGGGAATATCCTGTAAAAGCTTGGGAAGTTCATATGAAAAATTTAAAAGAAAAGGTAGATTTTTTAAACGATAAAAAGATTAAGAGCTTGCATTATACTTCTGAAAAAGGTACCGATTTAAAAGTACAACTTCCACTAGGTCATATCTGGGCAGGCGGAGGAGCCATTACTTCAAGCGGAGTTCCATTTGCACCCAATATGCCTACTGAAGAAGTCTATACTATGCCAGACAAGTATGGAGTAGACGGAGTAGTATATAGTACTAAGCCACTTAACTATGGCGGAAAACTTATAGATGACTTTAAATTGCAATTTGAAAAGGGAAAAGTAGTAGATTTCACTGCCCGCCTTGGAGAAGATGTCTTAAAAGATTTATTGGCTATAGATGAGGGAGCAAAACATCTAGGAGAAGTCGCACTTGTTCCTTTTAATTCACCCATTTCCAATTCAAATATAATATTTATGAACACCTTGTTTGACGAAAATGCCTCTTGCCATTTTGCCTTTGGGAAAGCTTATCCTACAAATATAAAATCTGGTGCAGATATGA
>CAZRHX010000170.1:0-4179 GCA_964599855.1 uncultured Tissierella sp.
CTAATGGTTCTAGAGGCAACAAGCTTCGCCATAGTATTATACACTGCCAGATTACATCTAGAGATCAATTGAAAAGAATTTCTGAAGAAAAGCTGTCTGTATTTCTTCAACCAATATTCTTAGATTATGATATACAGATAGTCGAAAAGAGAGTTGGCAAAAAATTGGCTAGTACTTCTTATGCTTTTAATTCTCTATATTCTTCAGATGCTAAAGTTAGTTTTTCTACAGATGCACCAGTTGAAGATGCAAATCCTTTTCCAAATATGTATTGTGCGGTAAATAGACTTAGGTTAGATGAAAGCCCAGCGGGAGGTTTTTTCCCAGAGGAAAAGATGGATGTAGAAAGTGTTGTAGATGCTTACACTGCGGGAAGTGCTTACAATGAGTTCAAGGAAAACTTTAAGGGCAAGCTTAAGGAGGACTACGTAGCAGACCTTATAGTTATAGATAGAGATATCTTTACTGTAGATCCTCTAGAGATAAAATCTATCAAAGTAGAAAAAACTATGATAGATGGAGAGTTTGTCTATGAAAGATAAAAAGATATGCCTTTTAAAGGGGCATATCTTTTTATCTTTTTATAGACCTAATAGTTTGTCAATCTTAGCTTGATCAAATCCTACTACTATATCGCCTTCTATGTCTAGTACTGGGACTCCTTGTTGACCAGATTTTTTTACCATTTCCATAGCTTTATCTCTATCTGCTCCAACATCAAAAGCCTCATATGCTACATTTTTGTTGTCTAGGTAATCCTTTACCTTTGTACACCAAGGTCAAGTATTAGTTGAATATATAGTTACTTTTTTCATAATTAATTTCTCCTTTCAAATTTTAATTTTTTCATATAATTTATATTTACCCTAAAAAACTATAAATCACCATTTTAAAGATTTTATTTTAAACATCAAATTTTTTCATCTTATATTTGTTTAGATTTCTTTAATTGGGTATATTATATTATGTAGTGTTAAAAGTAGCATTAAATTTTAGGAGGAATATATATGAAGTTTTCAGCAAGAAATCAATTAAAAGGAACTATAAAAGAACTAAAAAAAGGTCCTGTTTCAACGGAAGTTGTTATGGATGTAAATGGAATTGAAGTAGTATCTAGTATTACAACTGGCTCTGCAGAAAGTCTAGATCTTAAAGTTGGCGATAAGGCTGTAGCTATTGTAAAAGCGAGTAATGTAATGGTAGGTAAAGAATAAGATAGGCTAGGGTTCACATCATGATCCCTAGCTTTTTTATTTGGTTTTATTTAAATAAGCTCTTTATATTTTCCATCTCTTCAGCTATTTTTATATCTTGAGGGCAGTGAGTTTCGCATATTTTGCAACTTATACAATTCGAAGCTTTTTCTTCATCTTTTAATTTATCATATTCTCCATTGTCCCCAAATATATAAAAATTATTATATGCAGTGAAGTTTTTAGGTATGTCTACTCCTTGAGGACACGGCATGCAATAACTGCAAGCTGTGCAATGGACTTTTATTTTACTTTCAAATATTTCTTTTACCCTGTCAATCAAGTCTAGTTCTTTTTTATCAAATGAGTTTGCCTTGGCATCTTTTGCTATCCTTATATTTTCTACAACTTGATCCATTGTGCTCATTCCACTCAAGACAACTGAAACATCTTCATGATTCCACACCCATCTTAAGGCCCATTCAGCAGCGCTTCTGTCTTTATCAGCTTTTTCAAACTCATCTCTTACTTCACTAGGTAGATTGTCTACAAGTTTTCCACCTCTAAGTGGTTCCATGATAACTATTCCCAGGCCTTTTCTACTTGCATATTGAAGTCCATCAAGTCCTGCCTGATAGTCTTCATCTAAGTAGTTGAATTGAATCTGACAAAATGAAAAATCATAATAATCTACTATTTCATTAAAGTATTCTGGTTTATCATGATAGGAAAATCCTGCGTGTTTTATTCTGCCATCTGCTATGGCACTATCTAAAAACTCATCTATGCCAAGTTTTTTTAGTTTTTCCCATACTTTTTTATTTAGTGAATGGAGAAGGTAAAAATCTATAGTCTCTATCTGGAGTCTTTCCAATTGTTTATCTAAGTACTTATCCATATCTTCTTTTGTTTCAACCAGCCAAACTGGAAGTTTTGTAGCTATCTTTACCTTTTCTCTGTATCCATCTTTTATGACCTTTGCAAGAAAAGGTTCGCTCTGGCCACCTCCATCTTCCATACCGCTTCCATGATAGGGATAGGCTGTGTCAAGATAGTTTAATCCATTGTCTATAGCGTATCTGACCATAGCTATAGATTTTTTTTCATCTATCTTATCCATATCTCCTTCTTTAACTGTCGGAAATCTCATACAGCCAAAGCCAAGTATGGAGACCATTTCATTTGTCTTTCCAAACTTTCTGTAAAGCATAGTTTTCACTCCCTTGATTATTTTACAGCAAAATACTTCTATTTTCTATAATTCTATTGGTCTTTATTTTGTTTAGGATTTATCATCTTTTTGATATCAAAATCTTTCTCATTTAGAAAATCTATTATATGACTATAGGTGTCATCGTCCATATGAGGACTTCTGTTTAAAATCCATAGACTATCCTTTGTATCTCCCATAACTACTGCATAGCTATAGTTTTCATCTAATTTTATAACATTATATTCAGCTTTAAATGGCCAAAAGAACCTTACAAACAAGGCTCCTGTACACTTCTTGTCACGAAGCCATGCTGTTCCTCTTATCCCTTTTTTCTTTCCTTTTATATAGCCTGAGTTTATGACTTCTATCTTTCCATCTTTTTTAAGATTGTAAACTGCTGTTATATCTTCCATACCATTTTCTGACCGTAAGGGAAATCTTCCAATCTCATACCAGGTACCTAGATATCTCTCTAAATCTAAATCACACACTATATCTATATTGCCATTGTCCTTTTTAAAGATATCCATTTCAATCTCTCCTTTTTGTTTTATATACTCTTTACTTTAATTTATACCCCAATCTATTCTTTTTACCTTATATTGCTCCATATCATATTTTTTAAAAAGTTCTGACAAGCTCTCTTAAGGAAGCTTTGTCGATTATGTGAACCTGACCACGAGATAGCTTGACCAGTTTTTCTTTAGAGAAATACTTTAACATCCTAGATACAACTTCTCTTGCAGAGCCTAGATGTTTTGCAATCTGGTCATGAGTAAGGCTTATGGTGTCATTTCTACTTCTAGAGACTTCATCTAGCAGAAATATGGCTAGTCTTTCGTCAAACTTTAAAAACAAAATCTGTTCCATGGCCCACATGACATCTGAAAATCTTATTATGGCTTCATTTAGCAGGAAGTTTTCTACATATATATTTTTATAGACCTTTTCAATTTTGTTTAAGTGAATTAAAATAATCTCGCTATCTTTTTCAGCGTCTACATCTACATCAAAAGTGATATTATTTAATACACATGAAGCTGACAGAGCACATATATCTCCTTCTTCTAAGAAATAGAGAGTTACTTCTTTTCCTTCTTGAGATTTTATATATGTTCTAAGAAGTCCCCTTTTAATTATCATTATTCCCCTGCAATTATTTAAAGAGTTGTATATACTTGCGTCCCTATCGTATTTAATCTTTGAAGAGTTTTCTAAGATAAGTTCTTGTTCTTCCTGGCTTATATTTTCCCAAAAGTCTAATTTGTTTTTTATTATATCTTTGTCTTCTTTGTTTATCATCTTCTCCCCCCAATATATATATTATATCTTAAAAAGGGATAAAAAAACTCGCATCTTTCAATAAAGATACGAGTTTTGCTATAATATTAGATTAACATTGACCCTCGTGCATATGTTGATTGCAGATAGAGCCTGTTGATTTTAGATTTCCAGCTAAGTATTCTTTTACAACTGTTTCCGCATCTCCAGAAGCTCCAGTTATAACTTCAATGTTTTTCTCATTGAATATATCAATTGCGCCTCCACCCATTCCTCCTGAAACTATAACATTTACACCTATATTATTTAAAAAATTAGGTAAAAATCCAGGTTTGTGTCCAGGATTTGGCACTACTTCCATGTTTACAATTTCTTTGTCTTTTGTTTCAAATATATTAAAGTTTTCACAATGACCGAAATGTCCTGTAACTGTTTTACCTTCACTTGCTACTGCTATTTTCATAGATATTCACTCCATTTTATATTATTTTT
>CAZRHX010000171.1:0-709 GCA_964599855.1 uncultured Tissierella sp.
GAATATTTTCAAAGAAGTCCAGCCCTTCTTCTACTGTCATCTCAAGAACATCTGATATATTTTTATCCTTATATTTTATCTGAAGGGTTTCTCTATTATATCTTTTACCATTACATACTTCACAAGGAACATATACATCTGGTAAAAAGTGCATCTCTACTTTTAGTATTCCATCACCTTTACAAGCTTCACATCTTCCACCTTTTACATTGAAGCTAAATCTGCCTTTTTTATAACCGCGCATCTTGGATTCATTAGTCATTGCAAATAAATCTCTTATATGGTCAAATACTCCAGTGTATGTTGCAGGATTGGAACGAGGTGTTCTGCCTATTGGACTTTGATCTATGGCTATTACCTTGTCTACATTTTCTAGTCCCTTTATCCCCTTATGCTTTCCGGGCCTTATCTTTGCTCCATTTATCTTTTGAGCTATAGACTTATAAAGTATTTCATTTATGAGTGAGCTTTTGCCAGATCCTGATACTCCTGTTATAACTGTAAAAAGTCCTAGAGGGATCTTTACATCTATATCTTTTAAATTATTTTCTTTTGCACCCAATATCTCTATCCACTTTCCATCTGGTTCTTTTCTCTCCTTGGGAACTTCTATTTCAAGTTTATGGGAAAGATATTGCCCTGTTATAGAATCAGGATTGTTTTTTATGTCATCTATAGTGCCTTGAGCTACTATATATCCGCCGTGAAT
>CAZRHX010000171.1:719-3039 GCA_964599855.1 uncultured Tissierella sp.
CCAGCACCTGGTCCTATATCTACTATACAGTCTGCCTCATACATGGTATCTTCATCGTGTTCTACGACTATAAGTGTATTTCCAAGTTCTGTTAGATTTCTAAGGGTCTTTAAAAGTTTTGCATTATCTCTTTGGTGAAGTCCAATACTGGGCTCATCTAGTACATAGACTACTCCCACTAAGCTCGAGCCTATCTGCGTTGCGAGTCTTATTCTTTGACTCTCACCACCTGAAAGACTTCCAGCCATTCTAGAGAGCATAAGGTATCCCAGGCCTACATCTTCTAAAAACCACAGTCTTTCATTTATTTCTTTTAAAATCTGCTCTCCTATTATTTTTTCTGTTTCTGTAAGTTCTAATGTGCTAAAAAACTCAATTGCTTTTGTTATAGATAGATTTGTAGTTTCTATTATATTTAATCCATTTATTCTAACAGATAACACTTCTTTTTTTAGCCTGTCACCATGACATGAAGGACAAGGTGTCTCTGCCATAAATGTATCTATTTTATTTCGGCTGTAGTCTGAAGCAGTTGATCTATATCTTCTTTCAAGGTTTGGAATTATCCCTTCAAATGTGCCCCTATAGTTTTTCATTCCTTCATATCTACTGTCAAATTTAAAAGCTATAACTCTGCTGGTTCCATAGAGAAGTTCATCTAATAACTTTTTAGGAGCTTCTCCCAATGGAGTTTTCATACTAAAGTCATTTTCTTTTGCTATAGCTTTAAATATTTCATAATAATAAGTTCCAGCTGCTGAACCAGAAAATGGAGCTATTCCTCCGTCGTCTATACTGAGCGCTCTATTTGGAATTACAAGCTCCGGATCTACTTCTTTATAAAAACCTAGTCCACTACAAGTAGGACACATTCCAAATGGACTGTTAAAAGAAAACATCCTCGGTTCTAATTCTTCCATAGAAATACCACAGTCTATGCAAGCTAGTTTTTGGCTAAACATAACTTGTTTGCCATCTATTATATCTGCAATAGCTAGACCTTCTCCAAGCTTTAATGCAGTTTCAAGTGAATCAGTAAGTCTTCCCTCTACTCCTTCTTTTACAATTATTCTATCTACTACTACTTCTATGCTGTGTTTTTTATTTTTTTCTAAATTTATATGATCACTTATTTCAAAAGCTTGACCATCTATTATAAGACGTATAAAGCCTTCTTTTTTTATAGTTTCTAGGAGCTTTTTATGCTCTCCTTTTTTTCCTCTAACTATTGGTGCTAAGATTTGAAGTCTAGTTCTATCTTCAAACTCCATTATATTATCGACCATCTGGTCTATTGTCTGACTCTTAATTTCTTTACCACAGTTATGGCAATAAGGAGTTCCAATACGCGCATATAGGAGTCTTAAATAGTCATATATTTCTGTAACTGTTCCTACAGTTGACCTTGGGTTTTTACTAGTTGTCTTTTGGTCTATTGATATAGAAGGAGATAGTCCCTCTATATATTCTACATCCGGTTTATCCATTTGACCTAAAAACTGTCTAGCATAGCTAGACAAACTCTCTACATATCTTCTCTGTCCTTCTGCATAAATTGTATCAAAGGCTAGGGAAGACTTTCCAGAACCACTTAGTCCTGTAAAAACTATAAATTTATCTCTAGGGATTTCTAAATCTACGTTTTTTAAATTGTTTTCTTTAGCTCCCTTAATTATTATTTTATCTTTTAACATTTTTTCACCTCTATAACATCTTCTTAAGTTCTATCATCTTGTCTCTTATCTCTGCCGCTTTTTCAAAGTCTAGTTCTTCTGCCGCTTTCATCATAGCTCCTTCTAGACCTATTACCATAGACTCTATCTCATCTTTTGAAAAACTAGAGTCATACTCAACCTTTTCTTCAGCTACTATAGTAGCCTCTATCACATCTCTTATAGCTTTATTTATGGTCGTTGGAATTACATTATGTTTGTCATTATAAGCTTCCTGTATACTTCTTCTTCTTTCAGTTTCTGATATTGTTTTTTCCATAGAATTAGTTATCTTATCTGCATACATTATTACCTTTCCATTTACATTTCTAGCAGCTCTCCCCACCGTTTGAGTAAGAGCTGTTTCTGAACGAAGAAAACCTTCCTTGTCAGCATCTAGTATTGCTATAAGTGATACTTCTGGAAGGTCAAGCCCTTCTCTTAGGAGGTTTATTCCAACTATGACATCGTATTTACCAAGCCTAAGATCTCTTATTATCTCCATTCTCTCCATAGTAACTACATCAGAGTGAAGATAGTTTACTTTTATTCCTATCTCCTTAAAGTACTTTGTCAAATCTTCTGCCATTTTTTTAGTGAGAGTGGTC
>CAZRHX010000171.1:3049-4134 GCA_964599855.1 uncultured Tissierella sp.
AACCTCTGAAGTGTAGTTTATGACATTATCACCATTTCCATCTTTTTCTATAGTCTTTCTTATCTCCTCAACTAGGTCATCTACCTGATGATTTATAGGCCTTATTTCAATAACTGGATCTAGAAGACCAGTAGGTCTTATTATCTGCTCTACAACTCTTTCACTATGGGCAGCTTCATACTTTCCAGGAGTTGCAGATACAAATAAAATTTGATTTATAAGTCCTTCAAATTCAGTAAATTTTAAAGGTCTATTATCAAGAGCTGAAGGAAGTCTAAAACCATATTCTACAAGATTTGTCTTTCTAGATTTATCACCTTCATACATGGCTCCTATCTGAGGAATCGAAACATGAGATTCATCTGTTATCATAAGAAAATCATCTGGAAAATAATCTATTAAAGTATTTGGTTTGCTTCCTGGAGCTCTTCCACTCAAATGTCTTGAATAGTTTTCAATCCCTGAACAAAAGCCCATTTCTTCTAGCATTTCCATATCATATCTTGTTCTTTGTTCTAGTCTTTGAGCTTCCACAAGTTTATCTTGATCCTTTAATTCTCTTAGTCTCTCTTCTAACTCCTCTTCAATCGTTATAATTGCTCTTTTTACCTTATCTTCTGTGGTAACATAATGAGAAGCAGGAAAAACTGAAACATGCTTTCTATAACCTATAACTTCACCTGTAAGGTGGTTTACTTCTACTATTCTTTCGATTTCATCTCCAAAGAATTCTATTCTAACTGTATTTTCATTGGACGCAGCTGGAAATATTTCTAATATATCTCCACGTACCCTAAATGTACCGGCTACAAAATTTATATCATTTCTCATATATTGAATATCTATTAAATCTTTCATAACTTCGTCCCTATCTTTTATCATTCCTGGCCTTAAAGATACCATTAAGTTTTTATAGTCTTCAGGATCTCCCAATCCATATATACAAGATACAGAAGCTACAACTATTACGTCTCGTCTTTCAAATAAAGCAGAAGTAGCTGAATGTCGTAACTTGTTTATTTCATCATTTACCGAAGAATCTTTTGCTATATACGTGTCTGTATGGGCTACATATGCTTCTGGTT
>CAZRHX010000172.1:0-4110 GCA_964599855.1 uncultured Tissierella sp.
GACCTATAGGTAGTTTCATATTTTTAGGACCTACAGGAGTGGGTAAAACTGAACTGACAAAAGCCCTAACAAGAGTACTCTTTGATGATGAGAGAAATATGATAAGAATAGATATGAGTGAATATATGGAAAAACACACTGTTTCAAGGTTGATAGGTTCACCTCCTGGATATATAGGATATGAAGAAGGGGGACAACTGACTGAGGCTGTTAGGAGAAAACCTTATTCAGTAATACTCTTTGATGAGATAGAAAAAGCACATCCAGATGTATTTAATATATTACTTCAAGTTTTAGATGATGGAAGACTTACAGATAATAAGGGTAGAACAGTAGACTTTAAAAATACGGTTATAATTATGACTTCAAATATAGGTAGCCACTATCTTCTAGAGGGAATAGACTCTAAAGGTCATATAAGGGAATCTGCTAAAGAAGAAGTTTTAAAAGAGATGAGAAGTCTTTTTAGACCAGAGTTCTTAAACAGAGTAGATGAGATAGTTATGTTCAAACCACTTCTCAGAGAAGATATATTTAAGATAATAGATCTTCAAGTTAAAGAAATACAGAAGAGACTAGAAGACAGAGAGATAAGTATAAACTTTACTGAAGAAGCAAAAGAATATGTTCTAGATAAGTCTTACTCTATAAGCTATGGCGCAAGACCTGTTAAGAGATTCCTACAAAAAGAACTTGAAACAAGAATAGGTAGAAAACTCATCAGTGGAGAAATAAAAGATAATGATAATATAATAATAGATGTTAAAGATGGAGAACTAAATATCCATATATAAAGTGATTTAATAAAAAATCATTGTAAAAGGAACATTTGATAATCAATATTGATTATCAAATGTTCCTTTTTTTAGCTTTAAATATTAAAAAAGATGTTAAAAACAAACAAAGAAACAAAGAAAATTTTATTAACTAAATCTATTAATAAATAGAATCTAAAACCGATAATTATATTGTTGGATCATAATATTTAACTTATGGAATATCTAGATATTCCATAAGTTAAATATTATATTATAAACTATATATTATGAAATCTACTAGAATTATATTTTATAATATGTTTTTCTTTAATTTAAGATGCGCAGTTTATATCTAATATAAAATATTTAAAGGAGAGAAAAAATGAAAAGGGAAAAAAGTTTTAAAGGTATTCAAAGCAAAATCATTTTATATTTTGTCACATTATTTTTTGTGATTTCTTTAGCTACAGGACTGGTTCAGTATAAGATTAATACTGACATACAATTTCAACAGGCTAGAGATGAAGTTAAAGAATTAGCAGCAGCAGCAGCCTTGATAATTGATGGAGAGGCTCATGCAACCCTAATAAATGAAGAAGATCAATCAAGTGATAATTACAAAGAAACCAGAAGTAAACTACAAGAATTTATGGAAGATACTGGAGTAGCTGGTGTTTTTACACTGGTGGAAGCTGGAGCTGATAAAACACAATTTATAGTAGATGCTGATGAAGATCCAGCAGAATTAGGTATGGAATATAATTATTTATCAGAAATGGAAACTGCATTTGAAGGCACTTCAACTGCAGATGATGAAATGACTACAGATCAATGGGGAACAGTTCTTTCAGGATATGCACCTGTTAAAAACAATAAGGGTGAGGTAGTAGCTATAGTAGGTGTGGATTTGAATGCTAGCTATATAAACCAACAAAAAAGACAACAGATGATGATATCGCTTATAAGTAGTTTAATTGGTTTAATTTTGATGGCTATAGTATCGATATTTATAGCTAGAAAAATTACAAAACCAATCAATACTTTGGTCGAACTTTTTGATGAACTCAGCTCAGCAGGTGGCGATTTAACTAAAAAGATTGAAATAAAAACAGGAGATGAATTAGAGTCCTTAGCAAACTCCGTTAGTAAATTCATAGAAAACATTAGAGGGATTATAATTCAGGTAAAGAATACTGGTGAAAATGTTGCAGGTTCAGCAAATTCTCTAAATGTTTCTATACACGAAAGTCAAACTGTATTAGAAGAAGTAAATACAGCTATTGAGAATATTGCATCAGGAGCAACTGATCAAGCTACAGATGTAAGTGATATCTCTTATGGTATACAAGAAATATCTAAGGATATGGATGAAAACGAAAATAAAGTTAATGCTATAAATAATGCAACTGGAGAGACAAGAAGACTTATAGATAGTGGTATAGAAGCAGTAAATAATCAAAGTATAAAAACAGATGAAAATATGGAAGCTTTTCAAAAAGTAACCAGATCAGTTGAAAAACTTGCTAAAGAAATTGAAGATGTTGAAAAAATTCTTTCAACCATAACAAATATATCTGAACAGACTAACCTTTTAGCACTCAATGCTGCTATTGAAGCAGCAAGAGCAGGTGAACATGGAAAAGGATTTGCGGTAGTTGCTGATGAGGTAAGGAAGCTAGCAGAAGAATCAGCGGTATCTACAAAAGAGATTGCACAGATCTTAGAAAATATAAATAAAGATACTAGAGAAACGGTTGGACAAATTGAAAAATCTAATTTAATTGCCAAAGATCAAAAAGAAGCAGTTGATAGTACAAGTGTAATTTTTGATCAAATAACAAAAGAAGTAGAGAATGTAATCACTGCTATAGATGGAATAAATACATCTTTTGCAATAATCGGAGAGAATACAAATACTGTAGCTGATAAAGTACAAAATGTTTCCGCAGTATCCCAGGAAAATGCTGCCATATCCGAAGAAGTATCTGCTAGTAGTGAAGAACAAAATGCAGCTATGGAAGAAATGGGGGTAGCTGCTCAAGAGTTAAATGAATTAAGCATTAACTTAGAAAAGCTTATATCTACATTTAAAATATAATTAAATTCATGTAATAAATAAGAGCAATTTCTTAACTAGTGATAGTTAGGGACTAGCTCTTTTTATTTTTACCTACAAAGATGATAGTCACTCTTCTTTGAGGGTATAGGTAGGATGCAAGCAAAAAACAGACAAGAGATAGAAAAAGGAGTGATATATCTTGATTATAGGTCTAGATATGGGAGGAACTCATATAGACGGAGTTATAATAAAAGATAAGAGAGTTATAAATACCATTAAAAATCCTACAGATAGGACTGATCTATTCAATTCTATTTGGAGTAGTTTAAAAGAATTGTTAAGAGATTATGATGCATCAGAGATTAAAGCCATTAATTTAAGTACCACTGTATCTACAAATGCCATAGTAGAAGGTAAAACTCAAAGAGTGGGTATGATCATTCAAGCAGGGCCTGGAGTAAAGAATGATTTTTCATCTATGGACAGTGAAAATAGCTTTATCTCTGGATATGTAGACCATAGAGGGATAGTGGTTGAAGCTTTAGATGTGGATGAAGTCCATAGGACTATGGACCTATTTAAAGAAAAAGAAATAGGATCTTCTGCTGTGGTGACTAAGTTCTCTACCAGAAATCCAGAAAATGAACTAGAGATCGGTCAGTTCTTAAAAGATGATTTTGAAAATATTACACTGGGCCATAGGATGTCAGGTCAGTTGAATTTCCCAAGGAGAGTATATACTTCTTATTTGAACTCAGCTGTTTATGAAACATTCAATGATTTTGCCAAGCATATAAAAAAAGCTCTAGAAAAAGAGGGAATCCAAGCCCCACTATATATATTAAAAGCTGATGGCGGAACTATGGATATTGAAACTGCCCAAGAACGACCAGTTGAAACTATCTTATCAGGTCCAGCAGCTAGTTTTATGGGCATCAGTGCCATGATAAACACGGAAGAAGATGCTATTTTATTAGACATTGGTGGAACTACTACGGATATATTCTTTTTAGCAGATGGAGTCCCCCTCTTTGAAGGCTTAGGGGCTAAGATATCAAAATATAAAACACTAGTTAGAGCTATCTACAGTGTATCCATAGGACTTGGTGGAGATAGTAGCATAAGAGTTGAGGATGGAGACATAAAGATAGGGCCAGAG
Source organism: uncultured Tissierella sp. (assembly GCA_964599855.1). Lineage (GTDB taxonomy): Bacteria > Bacillota > Clostridia > Tissierellales > Tissierellaceae > Tissierella_A. The sequence continues at coordinate 3,977 of CAZRHX010000172.1, forward strand.
AGGAGAGGTAAACCTTATGCTCTAGGAGGACCAGATCCTACGCCCACAGATGCTATGATTTATTTAAATTTAATAGATATTTCAGATGATGCCAAAGAAAGAGCAAAAAAAGCTATGCAAGTTTTAGGTAAAAG
>CAZRHX010000173.1:0-4030 GCA_964599855.1 uncultured Tissierella sp.
GAAAGATCTATTTAAAGAAGAATTTAGAGGAGAGGTTTCACTTCCAGTAGGAGACTTTGATCTCTTCAACGCCATACTCTTAAATATATATAAAAACTATGGTGAAGAGGGATTGAGGGCTCTTGGCAAGAGTTTTATGAAAAACTTACATCCATCAGAAATGGTAAAATCCTATAAGAAGAAAGAAAAACCTACCATCACTATAATGCCATACTTCTTTACCAAGATGATAACAGGAAAAGGTCCTATGGTTCCAGTTTGGCCAGAAGATGGAGCAGTTATAAGCCCTATATTTTTATTGAGTAAAAAAGAAAAAGAAGAAAAGTTGCAGCCCTTTGTAGACTTTTTTGCATCTAAAGAAGTGGGAGAGTTACTTTCTCACAATGGGAAATTCCCTTCTACCAATCCAGAAGTTGAAAATAGTTTGGACACTAATCAAAATTTCATGTGGATAGGCTGGGACTTTATAAACAATAATGACATAGGAAGTTTACTAAGAAAATGTGAAGATATTTTCAATAGCAGTATATAGGAGGGAAAAGATGAATTTAGTTATAGTTTCTGGTCCTCCTTCTTCAGGAAAGACCAGTATAATATTAAAGACAATAGATGCATTAAAACAAAGAGATATATCTGTAGGAGTTGTAAAGTTTGACTGTCTCTATACAGATGATGATATTCTCTATGAAAAAATGGGGATACCAGTTAAAAAAGGAATTTCTGGAGCTCTTTGTCCAGACCACTACTTTGCATCAAATATAGAAGAGGTAGTTCAATGGGGGATAAAAAAAGATTTAGACCTACTTATCAAAGAATCAGCTGGCCTTTGTAATAGATGTTCACCCTATATAAAGGAGATAATGGGTATATGTGTCATAGACAATCTTTCAGGAATAAATACACCTAGAAAGATAGGTCCTATGCTAAAGTCTTCAGATATAGTAGTTATAACCAAGGGAGATATAGTGTCTCAAGCTGAAAGAGAAGTTTTTGCCTCTCGTGTAAACTCAGTAAATCCTAAGGCTATAACTATGCATATAAACGGACTTACAGGTCAGGGTGCATTTGAACTCAGTACACTTCTCTATGAAAAAGAAAAAGATATAGAGACAGTTAGGGGAATGGAGTTAAGATTTTCAATGCCATCTGCTCTTTGTTCATATTGTCTTGGAGAAACCAGAATAGGCGAAGCTTATCAGATGGGAAATGTTAGAAAGATGGATTTAGGTGAAGGCAATGAATAATATAGAGACTATGAAATTAAAAGTATTGATAGAAAAGTATCCCTTCCTAGTAGACTATTTTTTAGAGAATAAGATAGAAGTGGAGATAGATGAAGAAAAAACATTTGAAGAGCTGTTAGATTCATTTTCAGAAGAAGAAATAGAAGACTTTGCCATAGATCAGATAGGCTTGATAGAAAACTTAAAAGAATATATAAAAAACATGAAAGAATTTTTAGGAATTAAAGAAGAGAGAAGTGTAGAGAGTCTTACAATTCTTCCTGGATTTGATAAATCTAGAGAAAAAGAAGGTTTTGAAAAACTAACTCTCCATAAATCAGAAATAATATCAATAGTAGGACCTACTGGTTCTGGAAAATCAAGACTCTTGGCTGATATAGAATGGACAGCTCAAAAGGATACACCTACTGGTAGAAGTATTTTGGTGGATGAGAAAGTTCCAGATATGAAGTGGAGATTCTCTTCAAACAATAAACTGGTAGCACAACTTTCTCAAAATATGAACTTTGTAATGGATCTATCTGTTAGGGAATTTTTAGAACTTCACGCAGGGAGTAGACTTGTAGAAGATATAGAGGGAGTAAGCGACCGTATACTAGAAGAAGCAAATAAACTAGCAGGAGAAAAGTTTTCAATGGAAACTCCTATCACTTCCCTAAGTGGCGGACAATCGAGGGCCCTTATGATAGCTGATACTGCAATACTGAGCTCCTCTCCAATAGTTCTTATAGATGAGATAGAAAATGCGGGGATAGATAGAAGAAAGGCACTAGATCTTTTAATAGGAGAAGAAAAAATAGTACTAATGGCAACACACGACCCAACTCTAGCTTTAATAGGAGATAGAAGAATAGTAATCAAAAACGGAGGAATAGAAAAAATAGTAGAAACATCAAAAAAAGAAAAAGAACTCTTAAAGGATTTAGAAAAGATGGATGCCATAGTCCAATCTATTAGAACGGATTTAAGAGAAGGACGAGAATTGAGTCTAGATAAGTAAGAGTAAATTTGGAAAATAAGAGCTGACTCTGTAGGATTTAACAAATTAAAGTCAATGGAAAATCCGAAAGTGGAAGATCGTTTTTCCAAATTTATTCGACTAGCGTAAGTAAAATTAAAATGGAAATTAAAATAAAAAAGGAGCGATTTATATGCACGAAGGTTGTAGTGGAAGTTTTGAAGAAGGAAGAGCTGTAGTAGATAAAATAAGAATGATGGGTTTTAACAACAATCCAATGCCACAAGTTCTTATATTGAAATGTGTAGAATGTGGTGAAGATTTCCAAATGACTCACTTAGAGTCAAAATGTCCAAACTGTAATATGGTCTATGGCGTAACACCTTGTTCAGTGAACTATCCCGAAAGAATAAAGGCAGCAGATATAGATTATTAAAAAAGATTTGAAATGCGTAACCCATGTTACCGATACTTGGTAAAAACTAAGATACAATGGGTATACAATACAAAGAAACAAAGAAGACTAGAACTTAAAATATAGATTAATATAGGGGGAAAACAGATGGATATGTTTTGTTACCAGTGTCAAGAAGCAGCAGGCGGTAAAGGATGTACAAAAGTTGGTGTATGTGGTAAAACAGCAGATGTATCAAATCTTCAAGATTTAATGATCTACGCACTTAAAGGAATATCAGTACTTGGACTTAAAGCAGATGAAGTAGGATTAGATACAAAAGAAATGGATAGATTTATTGTAGAGGGACTTTTCATGACTATTACAAATGCTAACTTTGATAAAGAAAGATTCTTTGAAAAAATCAAAGATGCATTAAAACTTAGGGAAGAAATCAAAGAAGAGTTACTAGCAAAAGGAGTAGAACTTGGTGAATTAAAAGATCCAGCTACTTTCACTATAAACTCAAAAGACGAGATAGTATTTAAGGCAAATAGCGAAGAGGTAGGAGTGCTTGCTACTGAGAATGAAGATGTTCGTTCCCTTCGTGAGCTTATCATATATGGTTTAAAAGGAATGGCAGCTTATGCAGAACACGCTGATAATTTAGGATTTGAAGATAAAGAAATAGGACAGTTTATTAGGAAAGCACTAGCAGCTACATTAGATGATAGTTTAACAGCTGATGAATTAGTAGCACTAACTCTTGAAACTGGTAATTATGGCGTAAAAACTATGGCGCTACTAGATAAAGCTCATACCAGTACTTACGGAAACCCAGAGATAACAGAAGTAAATATAGGCGTTAGAGATAAGCCAGCAATACTTGTTTCAGGTCATGACTTAAAAGATTTTGAAGAGCTTTTAATTCAAACAGAAGGCACAGGAGTAGATGTATATACTCATAGTGAAATGTTACCAGCAAACTATTATCCAGCATTTAAAAAGTTTGATCATTTTGTAGGAAACTACGGAAACTCATGGTGGAAACAAAAAGAAGAATTTGAAGCATTTAACGGAGCTATTCTCTTTACTACAAACTGTATAGTACCTCCTAAGGCATCTTATGCAGATAGAGTATATACTACAGGCAGTTCAGGATACCCAGGTTTTACTCATATACCGGATAGGGTAGATGGAGAAGCTAAAGATTTTTCACAAGTAATAGCACATGCTAAAACTCTTCCATCACCAAGAGAAATAGAAACAGGTAAAATAGTTGGAGGATTTGCACATGCACAAGTATTTGCATTGGCAGATAAAGTAGTAGATGCTGTTAAGAGCGGAGCTATTAAAAAATTCTTTGTAATGGCAGGTTGTGACGGTAGGATGAAATCTAGAAACTACTATACAGACTTTGCAGCTGCACTTCCA
>CAZRHX010000174.1:0-4023 GCA_964599855.1 uncultured Tissierella sp.
TGAGTTTACTACTTTTTTTCCTTGTACTGCCATTCATACCCCTCCTAAAATTTTTATTAAGTTTGTAAATTAATAGGAAAACGATATTTATCGTTTCCTTACTGCTCATTTATAGTATAAATCCAAAAAAGTAATAAGTCAAGGATAAGTACAAAAATAAGCTAAGATTTTTTGCAGTTTTATCTATTAATTTTTGTGAGATATCCATTTTTCAACATTCTATTATATTATTTTATTTTAAAATTAAATTTTAAAATCTATATCATAGTTTTTATTTTCTATCATTAAATTTCTTTTAGCAGGTCTTGTTTTTACTAGCATATTTCCATCTTTAAAAACATATAATACTTCACTGGTGAGTCTTATAGCTTCTCTTTCATCTTTTGCATCTAAAACAATGAAATTTGCACTATTTCCTATCTTTATTCCATAGTCATACAGGTTTAAAGTTTTTGCTCCACCAAATGTTATCATATCAAATAGTTTGGATAGGTCTTTGTTATTACTTAAATGACCCATATGTGCCAGTAGATGTGCTGCTTGAAGCATGTTTCCCTTACCCAGAGGAGCAAAAGGATCCATTATATCGTCATTACCAATACTAACATTTACTCCTCTTTCAATGAGTTCATCAACTCTTGTAATCCCTCTTCTTCTAGGATAACCATCACGCCTATTTTGAATTAATGCATTTGAAGAAGGGTTTGCAACTATATTTATATCTGCTCTTTTTAAAATACCAATCAACTTTAAAGCATAATCATTATTATAATTATGCATGGCTGTCGTATGACTTGCACTTACTAAGCCTTCCATTTCATTTTCTAAAGTCAGTTTAGCTACAACTTCTAAAAATCTAGATTGATCATCACCTGTTTCATCTGTGTGGATATCTATAAGTTTATTATATTTTTTAGCTAAATTGAAGACATACTCCATTGACTTGACTCCATCTTCACGTGTTATCTCCACATGAGGAATCCCACCTATCGCATCTACACCCATTTGAACAGCTTTTTCTAAAAGTTTGTCCATATCTTTATAGGAAAATATTCCATCTTGAGGAAATGCTACTATTTGAATATCTACATATTCTTTCATCTCTTCTTTTAATTCTAAAAGTGCTTGAACTGTTATTAAACTTTTTTCAGTAGTATCAACATGTGTTCTTATATGCAGGACTCCATTTGCCATAAGCCATTTAGTAGTTTCTAGGGCATTTCTCTTTATTTCTTCTTTTGTAATTGTTTTTTTCTTCTCTCCCCAGATTTCTATTCCCTCTAGAAGGGTTCCACTTTCATTGTATCTTGGTGTTCCAACGGTCAAAGTAGCATCCAGATGTACATGAGGTTCTACAAATGGAGGAGATACTAAATTACCTCTTACATCAATTTCTTCTTTAAACTCTTTTTTGATTCTTTCTTCTATCTCTTTAAACTTACCATCTTCTATAAGGATATCTACTAATTCATCTTTTCCTTTAAGTTTAGCATTTCTAATAATAAACATAAAAAACCTCCTCTATAGTCTTTTTAGATTATGATAAGTAAAGGAGATGACTAGTCATCTCCTTTACTTATCATTTATTTATTTATTTTATTTACTATTTACCTTCTATTGAAGGTCTTCCAGTTGCTATTACTATATTATCTTGTGGTTTGTTTATAGCATGCATTATTTTATCAACTATTGGATAAGCAATAAAAGCTGCTATTATACCATTTATTGGTGGTACGCCAGGACTTTGCCAAGCGAAAAGTGCTCCAAGTACATAAGCAATTATACCTGTCCAGTTAAGTGTTTTCATTTTTAACTCTACTAATTTATGATAACTTCTCTTTTGTTTTATATAATAATCTGCCATTAGAACTCCACCTATAGGAGGTATTATTGTACCCATTATAACTAGATAAGGAACTAACCAGTTGTACATTCCAGCTATAGCTAATATTGTAGCTAAAGTTGCTCCAGCTAAGTTCATCAGTGTTCTATTTTCTGTTCTAAAGAAGTTACATCCCGCTACAGAAACAGCATAGATAGCATTGTCTTGAGTAGTCCAAATATTTAAGAATAACATTATTATTGCAGGTATTTGTAATCCTTGTAGGATTAATACTTCAACGATATCTGGCTGGCTGTATACATATCCACCAAAAGCACCAGCTATTACCATTAATCCATTTCCTAAGAAGAAAGCAACCATACTTGATACAATAGCTATCTTAGGTGTTTTAGCGAAACGAGTCCAGTTTGTTGATTGGGTACCCCCACTAACAAAAGTACCAAATACTAAGGTTAAGGCAGTGGTAAAAGTCATAGGATCTGTAGGTACTCTATCAAATCCAGCAAATCCTCCTACATCCTTAACTCCGATTGAGAAACTCCAAAATATCAATACTGCCATCAGAGGAACAGCTACGTTAGATAGCATTTGAATTCCTTTATATCCTATATATGATGTTAAACTAAAAGCATAACCAAAGAATATCATCAATGGAATTAGACTCCAATCAGGAAGATTTAATATCTTTTGGAAAACGATAGCTATAGTAGCTGTTCCCCATGCATACCATCCTATTTGTGTAAATCCAAAGAGTAAATCTACTAATTTACTGCCTTGATCACCAAAGCAATACCTAGCAAGAACTACTGAGCTGTAGCCTGTTCTTTGTGCTATGTAAGCTAGTGCTGCAACGTATAGTCCTAATAATACGTTTCCAAGTGCTATAACATAAATAAGATCCGGGAAAAACTTGTAGTGAGGCCCTATCTGACCTCCTGCAAACATTGTTGATGTAAAAAATGTAAAACCTAGTAGTACTACCATCATGGAGAACATACCTTGCTTATCACCTTCTGGCAACTCTCCTAAGGGACTATCATCTGAGCCTATTTTTTTCTTTTTTTCTTCGCTCATTACTTCACTTCCTTTTTTAGTTTTTTAGTAAATATATGTGCTTTAATTATATGTTTTTATAATTCAAATTCTTCTTTAAAGAATACTAAGAAGTTCTTCATAACATCCTCTGTAATAAGTTTACCTTTTTCTGCTGTGCTTGATATAGATGTATATAGTGCTCCTGATTTAGGAATTAAGGTCTTAGATACAGGATATCTAGAATATCTAGGAACATCATCTATTCCTTCATCTGTTAGTTTATCCATTTTAACTAATTCTGGTGCAAAAAGCATCATCAGTGATGTTTCAGTTATAGCAGCATGTTCTAAGTCCCAACCTCTGAAAGGTCTTTCATCAAATATTTTAGGCATAACTTCTTCAGAGATGTTATCCCACCAACTTGCAATAACAACTTTAGGGAATTCTTCTTCTTGATCTCCAATTACTAAATCTGCCGCTTCTGTTAAGAAAGCTTGGTTTTCATAGTGACTGTTTAATACAATAATCTTTTTCCAACCATCCTTTAAGAATTCTCTTAATAGATCTTTTACCATCATAACTAAAGTGTTACCAGTTAAATCGATTGTTCCTGGAAATAAAGGTCCTCCTCCACTTGTTGGATTTGATTTATAACCATATGAAAAAGATGGAGCAATATGAGCGTCTAATTCTTCAGCAAGTCTGGTTGCAAAGTTTTCAGATATAACATTGTCAACACTTAAAGGAAGATGTAAGCTATGTTGCTCAGTAGCACCTATAGGCAATATTAAAATACCTTCTTTTGCTGCTTCTGCATAAACATCCCAAGTAATATTAGCAATAAAACGTTTATTCATTTATATTCTCCTTTCATATATAAAATACTGGAAAAACTAATCTGCTTTCCCTAGTTTTTATATTATCTTATATTTTAATAGAATTCAGTCATCAGTAATGATCATATTATTTATATTATTCACAAATATAATTATACAAAACTACTAAATAACTGAATTCTTATTAATATCTTTTTTTATTCTTTAATCTTTGATTATTAATTTCCCTTTTAAAATCTTATTTTAACCAAGGGCTAGTTTCAAATGTAACTCTTGTTATATCTGCGAAATCTTGGTTAGGGAAGTAAT
>CAZRHX010000175.1:0-4016 GCA_964599855.1 uncultured Tissierella sp.
TTATTCCACTAATTATGGTTTTATATTTCTTTTTAGGAATATTAGAAGATACAGGCTATATGGCAAGAGCTGCATATGTCATGGACGGCATAATGAGAAAACTAGGTCTTCATGGCAAGACATTTATTTCAATGATAATAGGTTTTGGTTGCAATGTTCCAGGTATAATGGCAACTAGGACCTTAGAAAATAAAAAAGATAGAATGATAGCCATACTTATAAATCCTTTTATGAGTTGTGGAGCAAGAATACCAATATATATGTTATTTATTGCAGCATTTTTCCCAGACAAGGGAGGACTGGTGCTATTTTCCTTATATCTATTGGGTATAGCTATGGCTCTTGTGGTGGGAAAGATCTTTAGTAAGACACTTTTTAAGGGTGAGAGTTCAGACTTTATAATGGAACTTCCTCCCTATAGACTTCCATCTATTTCAAGTGTGCTTAGAAATATGTGGGATAAGGTATGGGACTTTCTCTATAGGGCTGGTACAGTAATATTTGTTGTAGTAAGTTTTCTTTGGGTGCTTTCTATACTTCCCTTTGGAGTAGAACCATCTAGTCAAGCTAGCTATCTAGGTAGGATAGGAACCGTAGTTGCACCTATATTTAAACCAGCAGGATTTGGTACTTGGCAAGCAGCTGTGAGTTTATTTTCTGGGATAGCTGCTAAGGAAGCAGTTGTAGGAGTCCTTGGCATGGTATATGCAGCGGGTTCATCAGATCCTGGCGCCTTAGCTGTTCAAATTCAAAATGTATTTACGCCTCTTACTGCTCTTTCTTTTATGGTTATGGTCTTGTTCTATACTCCATGCGCTGCGGCTATTGCTACAGTTAAAAAAGAAACAAATTCTTATAAATGGGCAATATTTATGGCTATCTATACCTTTGTAATAGGTTGGGTAGCTGCGGTACTTGTCTATCAAGTCGGAACATTACTTGGCTTTTAAGGAGATGAATGATTTTGCTTAAAGAGACTTTAAATTTAATAGATAAAACAAATCTTTATTCCCAAAGTTATATAAGTAAAGAGCTTAATATTTCAAAAGATATGGCAAATAATTTACTGGAAGATCTTATAAGGATGGGATATTTAATAGAAGAACTTGGTTCTCCTATTTGTGAAACTTCTTGCAATAGATGTCCCTATGCTAGAAGTTGCAACACGACACCAGTGAAAACATTTAAGATATCTTCTAAGGGAGAAAGATTATTAAAAACAATATAGATTTATGGACTCTTTAAAGTAAAGGGTCTATAAAAAAGGTCTTAGATTGACAGTTCTAAGGCCTATTTGTATGTTTTTGAAAGGAATCTTATCTCTATTATATTGTAATCCAATAGATTTAAGCATATAATGATGATATTACTATTTAAAGGAGAGGGTTATGAATAATTTAGACTGGTCAGATAATAGAAACCTTTCAATGCTTGCAGATTTTTATGAATTTACCATGGCAAATGGCTATTTGGAAAATGATATGGAAGAAAAAATAGCTTATTTTGATATGTTTTTTAGATCTATCCCCGATGATGGAGGATATGGTATTATGGCAGGACTGGAACAACTTATTGAATATCTAAACAACTTAAGATTCACAGATAAGGATATAGAGTATTTTAGAAATAAAGGAATCTTTAAAGAAAAGTTTTTAAGATATCTTAAAAACTTTAAATTTACCTGCGATGTATGGGCTATCAAAGAAGGTACTCCTATATTTCCAAGAGAGCCTATAGTTATAGTAAGGGGTCCTATTCTACAAGCACAACTTATAGAAACTATGGTTCTTTTGACTATAAATCATCAGTCGCTGATAGCGACTAAAGCTAGTCGAATAGTAAGATCCGCTAAAGGAAGGGCTGTGGTAGAGTTTGGAAGTAGGAGAGCTCATAGCTACGAAGCGGCGATTCTTGGAGCAAGGGCTGCCTATATAGGAGGTTGCATGGGAACTGCTAATACTATAGTAGATAGGGATTTCAATATACCTGCAACTGGAACTATGGCTCATAGTTGGGTACAATCTTTTGACAGTGAGATTGAAGCTTTTAGAGCTTATGCTAGAGTTTATCCCCAGAACTGCTATCTACTTGTAGACACATACAATACTTTAAAAGAAGGTATACCAAATGCTATAAAAGTTTTTAATGAAGAAATAGTCTCTAAAGGTTTTAGACCAAAGGGTATAAGAATAGATAGTGGAGATTTGTCTTATCTCTCTAAGGAAGCTAGAAAGATGCTAGATGAAGCTGGCTTTTCAGACTGTACCATTATGGCTTCAAGTGGTCTAGATGAATATATTATAAGAGATCTCTTGAATCAAGGTGCCCAGATAGATGCCTTTGGTGTAGGTGAAAGGCTTATAACTGCCATGAGTGAGCCTATCTTTGGAGGAGTATATAAACTCACAGCACTTGAAGATGATGGAGAAATCATACCTAAAATAAAGATAAGCGAAAATGTTGGTAAAATCACTACTCCAGCTTTTAAACAGGTGCACAGACTCTTTGATAGGGACACTAATAAGGCTATAGCAGATGTTATAACTCTTTATGATGAAGAAATAGATGACACAGATTCTTATGAAATATTTCATCCTCTATTTACTTGGAAGAGAAAAACTATAAACAACTTTTATGCTGAAAAATTGCTAGTTAGAATATTCGACAAGGGTCAGCAAGTCTACGAAAGCAGAAATATACATGAAATAAAAGAATATGCACAAAAAAATATAGAAGATCTCTGGCAAGAAGTAAAGAGATTTGAAAATCCACATAAGTACTTCGTAGATTTATCTCTTGATCTATGGACTATAAAAGATAGGCTATTAAAAGAAAAAACAAGGAGTAAGAAATAAAAAAATTAGGAGTAGATTATTAATCTACTCCTAATTTTTTTATTTCTTATAATATTTCACCAAAAACTCCAATTTGATATAAGAATACTAAAACTATCCCTATAGGTGCTACATATCTTATTATTATATAAAAGACTTTTTGATATTTTACACTAAATTCTCCATAGTTTGTAAGTTGTCCTGTAACTTTGTCTTTCTTCATAAACCAACCAACAAATATTACACTTATAAGAGCTGCTGTAGTTAAAAAATAATTGGCTGTGATCATATCTAAAAAATCAAAGAAATTATTACCAAAAAATATTTTATTTGATAGAGGTCCATTTGAAAGCGATGCAAAAACCCCTACTATTGTTATACTTGCAAAGGCAAATATACTTGCTCTCTTTCTCTGCATTTTAACACTGTCAACTAAAAATGCCACTACAACTTCAAGTAAAGATATAGTACTTGTAAGTGCTGCCAAGGCTAAAAGTGAGAAGAACATTATACTAAAAACATATCCTCCTGGCATTTGATTGAACACATTTGGAAGTGTTGTAAATACAAGTCCTGGTCCTTCTGCAGGGTCTAATCCATAGGCAAATACTGCTGGAAATATTGCTATTCCTGAAAGAAGGGCAATGATTGTATCTGCTATAGATATTTGAATAGCTGTTTTACCTAAGTTTTCCTTATCTCCTATATATGAACCATAGGTTATCATAATTCCCATACCTAGACTAAGAGAATAAAATGCATGTCCAAGTGCTGCTAGGACTACTCTTCGGTCTATCAGAGAAAAATCGGGCTTAAATAAAAACTTAAGACCCCCCATACTATTTGGAAGACTAAGCGCTCTTATATCAAGTAAAATTATAAGAAACAATAATAGGGGAACCATGATCTTCGCAACTTTTTCTATTCCCTTTTCTACTCCAGTAGATACTACCAGACCTGTTATAGCCATAAATATAACCTGCCACATAATAGGTCTATAGGGGTCAGATATAAAGGAACCAAACATATTTGCGATCTGATCAGTGCTTTGTCCTGCAAATTTATTTGTTACTGATGCAAACACATATTCTAAAGTCCAACCTGCAACAACACCATAATATGAAAGAATAAAAAACGCTGCTAAAACTCCAAGTATTCCAGAAAAGTAAAATGGTCTCTTAG
>CAZRHX010000176.1:0-3969 GCA_964599855.1 uncultured Tissierella sp.
CTATATCCTCTTCCTGCATCTTCTACGAATGTAAATCCTTTTTCCTCAGCTATCTTTTCTGATTCTTCTTTACCATAGAAGTTACCTATAGGTTTAGTAGGATTTTTAAAAGCTTGATCTTCACCGTCAACAAGAACCTGTGTTACAACAGTAGCAACTTCTTTTTTGATGTTTCTACTTAGTAACTCATTTTGAATAGCTTGTTGTAAATGATATCCTATATATCCTTGAGATAGAGATCCACATTCCACTAGTGGAAATTCAGGTACGCCAATTTCTGCCTTATAAGCATAGTCCATACCTAAGTTTATAACTCCAACTTGTGGTCCGTTTCCATGAACAATTACTACGTTTCCTGCAACTTCAATTAAATCTACGATGGATTCTGCTGCTGTTTTTACTGCAACAAGCTGCTCTTGAGGGGTGTTCCCTAAAGCATTACCACCTAAAGCTAATACAACTTTTTCCATAATCTAATAATCCCCCTCTACTTTTACATGCTCTATTTTAAATCTATTTTAATGTTGCATACATTATAGCTTTGATTGTATGCATTCTGTTTTCTGCTTGATCAAAAGCTTTAGATTGTACTGATTCAAATACTTCATCAGTTACTTCCATTTCAGGTAGACCAAATTTATCGTTGATATCTTTTCCTATTTCAGTTTCTAAGTCATGGAAGCTTGGTAGGCAATGTAAGAATATAGCATCTTTATCTGCATTATTCATAACGTCTTTATTTACTTGGTAAGCCTTTAATTGAGCAATTCTTGATTTCCACATTTCTTCTGGCTCTCCCATTGATACCCATATATCAGTATAGATAACATGAGCGCCATCAGTACCTTTTTTAACATCTGCTTCTAATGTAATCTTACTTCCAGTTTCTTTAGCTATTTCTTCAGCTTTAGCTACTAGTTCTTCTTCTGGGAATAATTCCTCTGGTGAACATGCAGTAAAGTTAAGACCCATCTTTGCACAAGCGATCATAAGAGAGTTAGCAACGTTGTTTCTAGCGTCTCCCATGTATACAAAGTTTAATCCTTTTAAGTATCCGAAGTTTTCTTCAATAGTTAAAAGGTCAGCTATCATTTGTGTAGGATGGAATTCATCTGTTAAGCCGTTCCATACTGGTACGCCTGAGTAGTCTGCTAATTCTTGAACTGTATCTTGTGAAAAACCTCTATACTCTATACCGTCATAGAATCTTCCAAGTACTTTAGCTGTATCTTTAATGCTTTCTTTCATACCCATTTGAGAACTACCTGGATCTAGATAAGTAACACCCATTCCAAGATCATAGCCTGCTACTTCAAAAGAACATCTAGTTCTAGTAGAAGTTTTTTCAAATAATAACACTATGTTTTTTCCTTCTAAAAACTTATGAGGAGTTCCTGTTCTCTTCATAGCCTTAAGATCCTTTGATAATTCTAAAAGATGTCTTACTTCTTCATTTGTTAAATCCAATAACTTTAAAAAACTTCTTCCGCTTAAATTTACACCCACGATATCATCTCCCTATTTTTTTGTATTATTTTGTAAATCAAATTTCTTACAAGCCCATTATAACACATTGCTCAGCTTATTTCCACAAATAAGTTTTTTTAATACTGCATATATAATAAATTTATCTTATACTTGCTAAAGTATATCCCTATATAAAAACTCAGGCAAGACAATTTCTAAGAATTCATCTTGCCTGAGTAAATTTATTACAATCTATTTTAAAATATAAAATTTAATTTTCAAAAGAAAGTTTTACTAAATTAATTTTCAAAAGAAATCCTTACTCAAACTCATAAAAATATAAGTTTATTAAGTAATATAAAACATTTTACACAATAGATTTAATATATTCTATTTTTAAAATAAATTAGTTATTTGCTACTTCAACACCTTTATACTTTCTAGATCCTCCATTAGCTATAAGTCCCATAATTGCATATACAATAGAACCTGCTGCACCTGCTATGATAGGAGCTTCTACCCAGCCAACATTAAGTACAAATACTAAATATATATTTACAATAAATCCTGTGATCATAGAAGCAAAACATGCTTTTAAATCTGCTTCAATAAATGCACGCATTATTGTAGGTCCTACAAAGGCAGATATAAGTCCACCGGTACCAATATAAGCTATTTGATTAAGCATTCCCTGAGGAGCTGCAAATGTTAAAAACATTGCCCATACCGCTGTTACTAATACTCCTATACGGTTGTATAGATCTCCCTTATCTGATTTTTTGCCAGAGATTGATACTAACATATCATAAGATAGCGCTGATGCAAGTGACTGCAAGACTGAACTTATGGTTGAAAGCATGGCAAAGAGTATAAACAAGGTTATCATTCCAGCTAAGGCAGGTGATAAGAATGTATTTAAGAAAACCGGCATTGCACTGTCAGGATTAACAAGACCTGGATTCTTGTAATACATATAAATACCTGTAATTGGAATTAAACTTAGGATAATTCCCATTGGTGCCATTATTAAAGCTACATTGTGTATCTTTATATCTTCTTTAAAAGATAAGAAACGAACTGACATATAAGGTAAGGTAGTTGTAAATAGAAGTGTATACACCATTACTAGAAATACACTATATTTGGCTCCACCATAAGGGGCAGATGTTGTAGGGTTTATAAATTCGCCCTTTATCTTGCCTACTTCAGTGATCAAATCTAACATTGGAATATCTCTTATAATTGTAATGAAGATAATCACAGAAGCTATAAGCATTCCCATACACATTATTGTATCTGTTATAGCTACAGCTAAAAGTCCACCCTGCATTGTAAAGATAACAACTACAAGCATTAATATTGCTGATGCTACCATTTCACTGATTCCAAGCCATTCTGCTGCTACAAGTCCTACTGCCCTAACTTGTCCTATAATGTAAACTGAAAGGAAAACGAAAGTCGCTAATCCTCCAACGAAATGTACTAATCTCTTTTGTTTATCTGTTCCTCTATGTGTTACTGCCATGTACTCTGGAACTGTAAGTCCACCTGATTTATCAGCTTGTTTAGCCATAAATCCTGCAAAGAGTAATGTACCGAAAACGATTCCTGGAGCAAAGAAAAAGTTTGCTAAAACTTCAATAGTACCAAAAGCGTAAGCTGTACCAGGAGCTCCAATGAAACCCCATCCACTATAGCCTGTCGCCATAAGTGTACCTGCACCTACAAAAGCTCCTACTTGTTTTGCACCTAGTAAAAATCCATCTCCATCTTTTTGTGAACTCTCTATCTTTTTACCAGATAGTGCTCCAACAGCAATTAGTCCAATTGACGCTAAGATAAATATAATCCAGTTAATCATTGTGAGTCACCCCTTTTCTTATTAAATACCTCGTAATAAAGCCATATTCCTACTGGTACTACAATAAGAATAATACATCCGATAATAAATGCATCAATAGTCCAAGATCCTGTCATTTTATTGCCTCCTTATAAGTTTATTCTAAAACATAAAAAGAAATTGCCTTGATCTTTTTTAAAGATCATTTAAAATGAAACAAATCACAAAATAAATTTAGTGTCTTTATCACCGCCTTCTAAAAGCTTTATTTTAGTGTGTATCTTTATTTAAAGTCTACGATGCCATGTAGAGCTATTAAAACATATATTATATCTATCTCTTAGCTAATTTAAAGTACAGGCCTCTAGATTTTCTATGTATATAAAATTTCATACTAGGAAAACGATTTACTTGTATTTAAAAAATAATTTTATCTTTTTTTCCCAATACATGTATTATAGTTATAAATTACATATATGTCAATACTGAAAATAGAAAACATTGAAAAGTTTTTGTCATAAAAAAATAGCTAGAGAATTTAAATTCTCTAGCTATTATATTTAATTCTAAATAAATTTTACTTTTAAAAGATTATTTTAACCAAGGACTAGTTTCAAATGTAACTCTTGTTATATCTGCGAAATCTTGGTTAGGGAAGTAAT
>CAZRHX010000177.1:0-3966 GCA_964599855.1 uncultured Tissierella sp.
GGTGGTGGTATATAAAGATGAAATACTCTCTAAACCTAAAAACAATGATGATGCTTTTAGAATGTTAAGTCTTTTAAGTGGTAAAACTCACCAAGTTATAACTGGTATAAGTGTTTTGAATTTGGATTCAAATCAAAAGATAGTAGATTTTGAAAAGACCAATGTAAAATTTAGAGATCTAGATAGAGAAATTATAGACAAATATATCTCTACAAAAGAACCCTTTGATAAAGCAGGTTCTTATGGCATACAGGGAATAGGTGCGCTTTTAGTTGAAAAGATAGATGGTTGTTATCTAAATGTGGTAGGACTTCCTTTAGTAAAATTAGATAAAGTACTCAATAGGTTTTTTGATATAAGTATTATAAATATGAATAAGTAGGTGTTTATATGGATAATCCAGTTGATGTTGAGAGAAAGTATACTTTAAAAGAGATGCCAGTAAGTGAAAGGCCTAGAGAAAAACTTATGAACTATGGGGTTGAAAGACTTTCAAATGCAGAGCTTATAGCTCTTATTATAAGGACAGGGCACAAAGATGATACAGCCTTAGATGTTGCACATAGAATACTTAGTTTGAATGAAAAGGGACTTAGCAATTTGACAAGCATTTCATTAAAGCAGCTTATGGAAGTTAAAGGTATAGGAGTTTGTAAAGCTTCTCAAATACTTGCAAGTATAGAGATTGGCAAAAGGATTAAAAGATGGTCAGCTGAAGAAAAAATAAGAGTTAGTTCCCCTGATATACTTGTAAATCTTATATCAGATGAAATGAGATTTTTAAATAAAGAACATTTTGATATAGCTATATTAGATACTAAAAATCAGATAATAGCTATAGAAAATGTATCTAAAGGAACACTAAATGCATCTATAGTTCATCCAAGAGATGTTTTTCATGCTGCTATAAATAGAAGTGCTAATTCAATTATTTTGATACATAATCATCCAAGTGGCGATCCTACTCCAAGCGATGAAGATATAAATATAACTTCTAGGCTTGTAGATGCTGGAGATCTTATAGGGATAAAGGTATTAGATCATATAATAATTGGAGACAATAGATACATTAGCTTTAAAGAGAAGAATTTAATTTGAAATTATTAATTTGTAGGTATGGAAGGGGCAAATAAATGGGATTTTTGAGTTTTTTCAATAGGGATATGGGAATTGATCTAGGTACTGCTAATACATTGGTATATATAAAAGGGAAAAAAATAATAACACGCGAGCCTTCAGTAGTTGCTATTCAAACTGAAAACAAAGAGGTGCTTGCAGTAGGTAAAGAAGCAAGAAGAATGATAGGAAGAACTCCTGGAAATATAGTGGCTATAAGGCCTTTAAAAGATGGGGTTATAGCTGATTTTGATATAACACAAGATATGTTAAAGCATTTTATAAAATTAGCATACAAGAGAAGATCTTTATTTCAACCTAGGATTGTTGTGTGTGTGCCAAGTGGGGTTACGGAAGTAGAAAAAAGAGCTGTGGAAGAAGCCACCATACACGCAGGAGCCAGAGAAGTCTATCTAATAGAAGAACCTATGGCAGCAGCTATCGGGGCTGGCCTTCCAGTACAAGAACCCACAGGAAGTTTAATTGTAGATATAGGAGGGGGTACGACCGAGGTAGCTGTAATATCTCTTGGAGGAATAGTAAGAAAAAGAAAAACAAAAGATGGAGATAAGCGGAAGAAATCTTGTAAGTGGTCTTCCTAAAACCATAGAAATAAGTTCAATTGAAATCTATCAAGCTTTAAAAGAATCTGTATATAAAATTATAGAAGCCATTAAAACAACTTTAGAAGAGACGCCTCCAGAACTTGCATCTGATATAATGGAACAGAGCATTGTTCTTACAGGTGGTGGTGCTCTTCTCGATGGTATAGATAAGGCAGTAATGGAAGAAACAGGTATACCAGTTAGAGTTGCAGACAATCCATTGGATTGTGTAGCTATTGGAACGGGACTTGCCTTGGAGAACATAGAAACACTTAAAAAAGCTTCATATGGCAGAAGAAGATAGGATAATAGGTGATAGGAATGTACTTTTTTAAGAAATACAAAAATACCATGATGGTAACATTAGTTACTATTATTTTAATTATTACGGTTGGAGTTACCAATCAAAACATTGATCCAACAGTTGGAGAGAACATTGTGGGGAATATATTTGCCCCTATAAATAAGTGGTTTTATAGTGCTGGAAATACTATTTCTAACTCATTTGAAAATATAGGAAATGTATTTACTTTTCCAAAAGAAAAAGAAATTTTAGAAGCTGAAATTCTAGAACTTAAAGATAAAAATAGAAAACTTGAAAACATTATAGGTAAGTCTGATTTTCTTAAGGCAGAAGCTCAGATTTTAGAGAAGACAGATAGAAATCTTCTAAAGGCACAAGTTATAAGTAAAGAACCAGGAAACTGGTATGACAATTTTATAATAGACAAAGGTAAAAAAGATGGAATAAAAAAAGATACTATAATAATTCAAGGGATAGAAAGAGAAAATGGAATGGTTTACGAAGGACTTGTTGGAAGAGTTATACAAGTTAGTGATAACTGGTCTAAGGTATCTGCTATAGTAGATGATCAAAATAGTGTATCTTTTAAAATCATAAGAAATCAAGATGGTGGTATAATTAAGGGAAATATTGATGGCACTATTGAAGGATTTTTGTTTGACATAAAAGCGGATGTAGTTGTTGGTGATGAATTATATACTTCAGGACTTGGTAAAGCTTATCAAAGTGATTTATATATAGGAGAAGTAAAAGAAGTTATACAGTTGGAAGAAGAACTTATGAAGAAAATTATTGTAGAGCCAGCAATTGATTTTAAGAAAATATATAAGATCTTTGCAATAATAGAATGATATGGGGGATATAATTGCAAATTATTATCATGAGTATAATTATTATAATAAATTTAGTGTTGCAAGGTAGCGTGCTACCTTTTTTTGGATTTTTAATATTTTCACCTAATCTAGCCTTAGTATCAGTAGTTGTGATATCTATATTTAAAGGTAAATATTATGGAGCTTTTTTCGGACTTTTTATGGGTCTTTTTCAAGATTTATTATTTGGAGATGTTGTGGGTGTATATGCTCTTATATATTTCTTGATAGGATATAGTGTTGGGATTATAAAAAAATTCATAAATAATGATAATATATTTATTCCATTTATTTTCTCTGGAATAAGTACTATTGTATATAATTTAATGTACTTTTTAGCCATGTATTTTTTATCTAAAAGAATTCCTTTAAAATTAGTTTTTATTAGAATATTTTCAATTGAAATTTTTTATAATGCTATTTTAGCTATTATAGTATATAAGGTTTTTTCTAGATTTTTCTCTACTCAAACTCTTAAATTTGGAAGAAGATAAGGATGGTAAAAGATGAGATTTAAAGATAGGTTCAAAGATAGGTTCAAAGACAGGTTTAAAGATAGGATTACAGATAGATTTGACATAATAATGTTGGTGATTATATTATTGATAGCTATACTTTCTCTAAGGCTAGCTATTATGACAATAGCCAAGGGAGATTATTATAGAGATATATCAGATAATAAGATAATTAAAGATATATATAAAGCGCCTATTAGAGGTGAAATAAAAGATGTAAATGGAAAACTTTTAGCAGGTAACAAACCTTCATTTACAGTCCAAATGTTAAAGGACGAAGTAAATAAATTAGAAACAGAAGAAAAAAATGATATATTTTTAAAACTGATAAGTTTATTAGAGGAAGATGGAGCACCCTATGTAGATGACTTTCCTATACAAATCAATAGATTTAAATATGCGAATGAGGAGGATTATGAAAATGAGTTTTATAATCCTTTAGATAAAGTTATAGATATAATTATAGAAAATGGACTTTTAAAGGAAGTTTTAAACTTATATTATGTGGATGAGTCTGACCAAGATCATTTTCACTTTATTCTTATCAATAGAGC
>CAZRHX010000178.1:0-3963 GCA_964599855.1 uncultured Tissierella sp.
CAAAATTGGCAATAATACCATTACCATAGATTTTAGTTATGTTTTCCATCTTTATGGAAGCCTTTCATCTCTACATCTATAAAAAAACAAACTTCAATATGAAAAAATTCATATGGACCAGGTTTACAATCATAGTCCTACTTGTAATAGCCACATATGCAGCCATAGGCTTTACAGATATACCCAGCCGTATTAACTTATTTTCTTTTTTTACAAATATGCTTGTAAGCATTGTCCTTACAATACTTGGATTAGGGGGCTTTATATATCTTTTAAAATATGATAGATATTGGGATATTATAAATGAAAACAATAAACTTGAGACATACAAAGAATTTGAAGAAAGTATAAGGATGTACACTTCCAAGAGGTAAAATTAAAAGAAAAAGACTTTGATGAAAAAGCCTTAAGAGAAAATGAGGCTATAGAAAAAGAAGGATATGACTACTTAAACTATATATTCTTTAAGAGACATAAAAGAAAGGTATATAAGCCCATGCTGATAAAGTCAGCTATAATACTTGCGGGCTTTTTACTCCTATTTATAGTGGACCAATTTTTCATCCCTGGTGTCGAAGAAGATATTACAAAAGAGATCATAAGCACTTATACCATATTGATATTTGCTGTATATGCAATCTGCAACTCAGAAAGCATTATCAAGTCAATGTTTTATAACTGTGACAGAAGTCTTCTCAGATATGGTTTCTATAAAAGAGGAGATGCTCTCTTAAAGATGTTTTTCCTGAGACTTAAGACCATTCTCTTAACCAATATGGTCCCAATAGGGATTCTCTGTATAGGACTATTCCAAATGATATACTTCAATGATCCAGAAAACATAGGAGAAATAGCTCCCATAATAGCCTCAACAATAATCTTGAGCTTGCTCTTTTCAGTACACTATATATTTCTCTACTATATATTGCAACCATTTACAACCTCACTAAAGATGAAAAGCCCGATCTACAGCATAATAAACTTTGCAATATACTTTATAGCCTATATTCTAATAGGATTAAATTTATCTGCAAGAGCTGCACTACCCTATATACTGATATTTTCAACCATCTATATATTCTTAGCAATAGTCTTAGTATATAAAAAAGCACCAAAGACATTTAGAGTTAAATAGTAAAAAATATAAAAGATATATAATTATAAAAGAAATAGGATAAGATAATTTTAAAAAATTATCTTATCCTATTTTTTTACTTTACAAATACAAACTTTAGCTTTATAATATACATATAGATACATAGATATCTATCTATATGTATTGCACAAGGAGTGATTTAATGAAAGATAAAGTAGCTGTATTTAAAGCATTAGGAGATGAAACTAGACTTACAATTCTAGACATGCTATCTTGTGGTGAAATCTGTGCCTGTGAAATTTTAGAAGGCCTAGATCTAACTCAACCTACAATATCTCACCATATGAAGATATTACAACAAGTAGGACTTGTAAAAGCTAGAAAAGATGGACGTTGGATGTATTATTCTATAGACAAAGAAAAGCTAGAAGAAATAAAGGACTTTATAACTTATATTGCAAATTATAAAGAAGACTGTATTTGCAATATAAAATAAAAAGGAGAGTGAAGTAGATGATTATTAAAATACTGGGAACAGGTTGCGATAAATGTGATAAATTAGAAGAAAATGCTAAGGAAGCCGTAAAAGAACTTGGAATTGAAGCTAGTGTAGAAAAGATTGAAGATCTATTAGAAATAGTCAAATATGGAGTTATGACATCCCCTACACTTGTGATAGATGAAAAGACGGTCTCTACTGGAAAAGTATTAAAAGTAAAGAAAATAAAAGAATTGATAGAAAAGAACTAGGAGGAATATAAATGGAAAACAAAACAAATCTATATTTACTTACAGGGTTTTTAGGAGCAGGAAAAACTACATTTCTTAAAAACGTATTAACTGATTTACAAGAAGAAAAAGTAGCCGTCATAATGAATGAGTTTGGTAAAATTGGGATAGATGGCACTATAATCGAAAGAGATGATATGGAGCTTGTAGAACTAAATAGAGGATCAATATTTTGTTCTTGTATGCAATTATCCTTTGTATCAGCCCTTATAGAAATGGCAGATAGAGATATGAAATATGTATTCGTTGAAAGCTCAGGACTTGCAGATCCGTCCAATATAGGAGAGTTCTTAGAAGCTGTAAAGATTTCTAAAGGCGATGTATATGACTACAAAGGAGCTATCTGCATAGTAGATGGAATAAACTTCTTAGACCAAGTAGAAGATATTGAGACGGTTGAAAGACAGCTTAAATTTTGTCATCTAGTGATTATTTCAAAAGTAGATTTAATCGATAAAGAAACTCTGGAAAAAGTCAAAGCAAAAATAAGAGAGATAAACAAAACAGCAGATATAGTAGAATCTATAGACGGAAACATAGACTATAAATTTCTAGAAAAAGATCTCTTAGAAAGCCAATGGATAGAATCAGAAGATACTACAAATACACCAGAAAACAAACCAAAGACTTTGACGCTTACTTATAAAAACCCTTTAGAAAAAGAAAAATTAACAGAATTTCTAGATATTATAAAAAAAGATAGCTACAGAATAAAAGGCTTCTTTAAACTAGAAGATGGATGGAATCAAGTTGATGTCGTAAATAAAAAAATAGACTATAAATCAACAGATAAAACTTTTGAACAATCAGAATTAGTAATTATATCCAAGGTGGGAACAGCCATAATTAGACCTATTTTCGATGCTTGGAAAAACATAGTAGGCCAAGAAATGAAATTAAGATAAATTTGCAGATAAAAGAAAAGGAGGATAGTTTTTTATGAAAATATTAAGCTTTTTAAATCTACAGCTTTTAAAGATGCAATGGCTTTGGGATATAGTAGAGTGGCTAGTTGAAAAAGTGTTTAAACTCTCAATAGATACAAGATTAGGAGGAAGTATTCACTTTTTCATATATGATGTTATAAAGATATTTATACTTCTTTCAGTACTAATATTTTCCATATCATATATACAAAGTTTTTTCCCGCCAGAGAGAACCAGGAAAATATTGGGTCGATATAAGGGGATAACTTCAAATATCCTAGCAGCTTTACTTGGAACAGTAACACCATTTTGTTCTTGTTCATCTATACCATTGTTTATAGGATTTACATCAGCAGGCCTTCCAATAGGAACTACATTTTCATTTTTAATATCATCACCACTTGTAGATTTGGCCTCCATTATTCTAATTGCAAGTATATTTAACTTTAAAATAGCAATAGCCTATGTAGTAGTAGGAGTAGTTTTAGCAGTAATTGGTGGAGGAATAATAAGCAAGCTGGGCCTTGAAAGCGATGTAGAAGAATTTGTATATAGTAACAAAGTATTAGATATTGAAGAAGACGAGCTAACAATAGGAGATAGAATAGAATTTGCCAAAGACCAAGTATTAGAAATTGTAAAAAAGGTATGGCTATATGTACTTATAGGAGTTGGAATAGGAGCCGCTATCCACAACTATATACCAGAAGAAATAATAACAGCACTACTTGGGAAAGATAAATGGTACTCAGTTCCACTAGCTACTATAGTTGGAATACCTATGTATGCAGATATATTTGGAACTCTACCCATAGCAGAAGCTCTAGTAACTAAAGGAGTTGGACTTGGAACAGCACTTTCATTTATGATGGGAGTAACAGCACTTTCATTTCCTTCAATTGTCATGCTTTCAAAAGTAGTTAAAAAAAGATTATTAGGTATATTCATATTATTAGTAGGCATAGGAATCCTAATCATAGGATATTTATTCAATGCATTCTCATATATACTTCTATAAAAAAATGATAGATAAAAGATTATATAATCTTTTATCTATCATTTTTTATCATATTTTTTTATAGAATTAATGTAAAAAGGCTCTATTTGTGGTATACTGTTAAGAAACTATTGAGGGGGAATTTGAGTGAAATT
>CAZRHX010000179.1:0-3960 GCA_964599855.1 uncultured Tissierella sp.
CTTCTTGTTCGTTTGCAAAGATATTGGTTATTGACAGATGAGATGAGAAAAGCTACTCAAAGACCAATAATAAGCATCTCCATGGGAAAGCTTGGCCTGGTAAGTAGGATTTCTGGAGAGACCTTTGGATCTAGTCTTACATTTGGAGCCATGGGTAAAACTTCTGCACCTGGACAAATTTCTGTAGAAAAACTTTTCTATATACTCCATTCCCTCCATTAAAAATTCTTATGATATGTGGATAAAAATTATAGAGGGGTATATATTATGTATGTATTTATATAATCAAGAAAGGAGAGGTAAGATGAATCTTTTAATAGAAATAATATCGCAATTTATAAATCGAAGTGATTTCTTTTTACAAGCTTTGGTAAAGCATATACAGATTTCAGTTATAGCTATAGTGCTTGTAACAGTAGCAGGGCTAACCCTTGGTATTATGATGACCAGATATCCTAAAATTGCATCACCCATACTTTCTTTCTTAAACTTTATGTGGACTATACCAGTTATAGCATTCTTTGGCATACTCATATCGATTTTGGGACTTAGCACTTTTAATCTAGTATTTGTACTTTTAATCTATGGACTATTCCCAATGGTTAAAAATACTTATCTTGGAATAGAAGGAGTAGATCAATCTATGGTAGAATTAGCTAAAGGGATGGGAAGTAGTGGAAGACAACTTCTCTTTCAAGTAGAGCTGCCTCTAGCACTTCCACTAATAATTGTAGGATTTAGAAATATGGTTATTATGATGATTTCTTTTGTAACTATAGCCTCATTTATGGGAATTGTTGGTGGACTTGGAAAAGTTATTTGGAGAGGGATAAGTTTAAACAATCTCAGCATGACTATAGCTGGAAGTCTAATTGTCGCACTGCTTGCTATTGTGATAGACTTAATTCTCGGATATATTGAAAAAAGAGCTATTTATAGATCTCAAGGAATACCTAGAGGAGGAATTGTAGATGAATAAGAAGATAGATCCTATATTAATTACATTTACAATTGAATATATGGCAGAAAAATGCTCAAATAAAGAAGGATTGAAACGATGATAAATATAAGATTTAGAAATATAAAAAAAATATATCCAGGAGAAAAAATAGTCTTAGATAGATTTAATTTAGATATAAGAAAAGGAGAAATTCTTACCATTATAGGTCCTTTAGGAGCTGGAAAGACTACTATTTTAAAGATGATAAATGGATTGGTAAGGCCAGATGAAGGAGATATTTTAATAGAGGGAGAAAACATAAATGATCTAAAGTTAATAGATTTAAGAAGAAAAATAGGATATGTAGCCCAGCAAGTAGGTCTATTTCCACATCTAAATATAGAAAAAAATATCAGTTATGTATTAAAAGTAAATGGTTCATCCAAGGAGAAGCAGAGAGAAAGAGCAGAAGAGCTTATTGAACTTATAGGTTTAAGAAAAGAAATTCTAGATATGTACCCTAGAGAATTAAGTAGTATAAATCAACACAGGATAGCCCTTATAAGAGCATTGGCAGCAGATCCTCCTATTGTTTTGATGGATGAGCCCTTTGGAGAATTAGATGATATAAGTAGAAAATCACTAGAAAATGAACTCTTAGAGATACAGGAAAGTCTGGAAAAAACAATAATATTTACAACCCATTATACAGAAGAAGCTATGAAACTTGGAGACCGTATAGCCCTTATAAATAAAGGCTATTTAGAACAGATAGCTCCTTCCAAAGAGATGTTCTTTAACCCTGAAAATGGATTTGTTAAAGATTTCTTCGAAGAAAAAGCTTTTACTTACTTTATGAATTCAACCAAGATATTAGAGGTGGTAGACAAAATCTATCCTAATATAGTATTTAATGGTGAGAATGATATA
Source organism: uncultured Tissierella sp. (assembly GCA_964599855.1). Taxonomy (GTDB): domain Bacteria; phylum Bacillota; class Clostridia; order Tissierellales; family Tissierellaceae; genus Tissierella_A. The sequence goes on from CAZRHX010000179.1 coordinate 1,871, forward strand.
ATAAAATTAAGTACTTATAAAGAAGAGACCTTAAAGATACCAGTAATAGATATGGAAGGTAAATATCTAGGTATGGTGAGTTCATTTAAAGAAAACATAAGGAGTAAGGATATAGAATACACAAAATCTATAAAACCTAATTCTTCTGTGATGAAAGCAATAGAGATAGGTTTTATAGAGGGCATAAATATATTACCTGTGGTAGATGATGATAACAAATATATAGGAGTATTTTCTTTGGATAGGGTATATAAAAAGATTTCTAATAATCTAAAGATGAAATAAAAATGAAGGAAAGATAAAATGATAAATATTTTAATAAGATTTGCCACAAAAAATGCTATAAGTGAAGAAGATAGAAGAGCCAAGATAGGTAGTATGGCAAGTATAGTAGGTATAGTTTCAAATATTATCCTCTCAATTATGAAACTAGTAATAGGATTTATGATATCTTCTATAGGAGTTATAGCAGATGGCTTTAACAATGTCACAGACACATTTTCATCTATTATAACTCTCATAGGATTTAAACTCTCTTCAATGCCTCCAGATAAGGAACATCCATATGGTCATGGAAGAATAGAATATGTTGCAAGTCTCATTGTGGCATTTTTAGTTATGCTTGTAGGATTTCAGTTTATAATTTCTTCCTTCAAAGAGATTATAAATCCAACACCTGTAAAATTTGAAATAGTTTCATTTATAATACTTGCTATATCCATATTTTTCAAATTATGGCTTTGGTTTTTTAGTAAAACACTTGCAAAAAAGATAAACTCCAATGGACTTAAAGCTGTAGCTTTAGATGCATTGGGAGATGTACTTACAACAAGTGTAGTGGTAGTTTCATTGTTTGTAGGTCGATTTACAAGTCTTCCAATAGATGGAACTATAGGAGTAATAGTTTCACTTTTAATAATATATAACGGATATAACATAGTAAAAGAAACCATAAACCCTCTTATAGGTCAAGCGCCATCTAAAGAGCTTATGGATTTTATAGAGAAAGATGTTTTGTCTTATAAATATATAACAGGTGTTCATGATCTTCTCATACATTCCTATGGTGAAAATAGAAATATGGCAGTTATAGATGCTGAGTTTCCAGCAGAACTTGATATAGTAAAAGTATATGAGGAGATGAGACGAGCAGAGATAGAAATAGGGGAAAAGTATAATCTAACATTTGTAATTCATATGGACCCACTATCAAAAGAATCCGAAAGGACCTATAATATGAGAACACATATAAAATCTATTGTAAAAGAAAATCCACTCTACAAATCAATGCACGATTTTAATATATTGGAGATAGATGGTCTAGAATTAGTAGAGTTCGATATGGTTATCTATGGAGATAAACTTAAAAAAGAAGATAATATAGATACGATAAAAGAAGAAATAGAAAAACAATTAAAAGAGCTATATCCTGATAAAAACTTTGATATAACAGTAGATATAGCCTACAATTAGCCTAGGATTTGATTTATATAGGCTTTTTTTATCCATCTACAAATTGTTTAAAATTAATAAGATGCCAGAGTTAAAAATATAGAAAACTTTATAGGATAAATAGAGATTAGGAGATAATAAATATGAATTGGCTAAGGAAGTTTATGTATGGAAGATATGGAGTAGATGTACTGAGTCTGAATATAATAATATTGGGTTTTTTACTTTCGATATTTTCTTCATTTAATGAGTATTTTTCTATGCTCTCTATAATAGTATTTATATATGCTTATTATAGAATTTTTTCAAAGGATATAAATAAAAGATATATGGAAAATCAGAAGTTTTTAAAGCGTGTAGAACCTATAACCACTAAGTTCAAGCAGATTAGAATGAAAGCAAAGGGAAGAAAGGATTATAAATATTTTAAATGTAAAAACTGTGGACAAGAAATAAAAATTCCAAAAGGAAAAGGTAAGATAAGAGTTACCTGCCCTGAATGTGGAGAAAAAACTATCAAAAAAAGTTAAAAGATTGTTAAAAGTTAAAACTTTTAACAATCTTTTTTTACTTAAAATGCCCAATTACCATCTTTAAATATCGGTAATCTTTCTCCATCTAGAGTTTCAGCTACTATT
>CAZRHX010000180.1:0-3872 GCA_964599855.1 uncultured Tissierella sp.
GTTCCATAGGTCTGGAACATTTGCTATATTTTCTTCCTTACTATTTCAGTTTTTAAATTATCATCTTTTCTGTATCCTATCCTTTAAAACAGAATATATATTTTATAAGTAAGTCTTATATATTAAAATAAACTAAGCGTTGGTTGGAAGAGAAACATTTTTCTACTTAATCACCTATCCAAAATACATCATTCCTTTTTCACCATTAGATAATTCTACAAAATAAAAACTTAAAATCTCTTTTTCTTCTTGTAGAAACCATATGTCAATAAGAGTCAACTCTGTAGTTTCAAATTTTCTCATACCATCCCAATATGGCATGGAATCTTTGGATTATGTTTTTTAATACTTATATGGGGTATTGATATAAAAAGAGATTCATCCTATGTTAAACTAGAGGAGGAAGATTATTATGTCAGAAATAATACTTTTTGAGCATACGAATTTTCACGGAGCACACAAGCACGTTTTTGGTAGTGAAGCAAATTTGAATGCAGCAGACGATAATTTCTTTAATGACAAGGTTTCTTCAATAGCAGTTTTAAGCGGAAATTGGCAACTATACAGAGATACAGGATTTGGATTTCAGTATTCGAAGATACTAGGACCAGGACTATATCCATGGGTAGCGGGGGTCGATATTAAAAATGATGATTTATCTTCACTTAAATCAAGTCCTTACGCAAGACCAACAGTATATGGGAATGCCATAAATGCACATACAATACTTTTCGAACATGCAAATTTTCATGGAGCACACAAGCATGTTTTTGGTAGTGAAGCAGATTTGAATGCAAGAGACGATAATTTCTTCAACGATAAGGTTTCTTCAATCGTTGTACTTCAAGGGAACTGGAATTTCTATAGACACTCAAATTTCAAAATTCAGTATTCAAAAGTCCTTGGATTAGGTGTATACCCTCATGTTGGTGATGTTGATATAGAGAATGATCAGATGTCTTCTCTTCGTCCTACTTATTCAACACCTGCATCAATCTATGGAACTCGTATAAAAGGACATACAGTTTTATTTGAGCATATCAATTTCCATGGAGCACATAAGCATGTTATAAATTCGGAAGCTAACTTAAACGCTAAAGATGATAATTTCTTCAACGATAGAGTTTCATCTTTAGTAGTTGAGAATGGATATTGGGCTCTTTATAAGGATTCTAATTATATAGGCCAATATGCTAATATACTTGGAAGAGGAAGTTATAATTGGGTTGGAAGTCTTGACATAAAAAATGATGACATTTCGTCTCTTAGAGCTATATAGATGAAATTAATTAAAGGCTTCGGGTTAACCCGAAGCCTTTAATTATATTTTAAAAAATCTCCTCACAACAAATACAAAAGTGCGGAAGACATCTAGCATTAACCAAACTAAGCTTATAAAGTTATATCAACTTGTCGATATAAGCCTACATTAAAGCTTCCTTTGACTTTTGATAGCTCTATATCATATTTTTATAAGATAAAGACTTGATTTTTATGCTCTATGTTCACAATTTCTGTGTCACTTTTCTCCATCTTGTGGATAAACATTTCGTTTTTACTATAGTTATCCCCAAAGTGCATTGGGAAAAAGTATTCTGGGTGTAAGTTTTCTATAAAATATTCTCCGCCAAGATAATAATTTTCTTCAAGTCTTGGGTCTACTGGAAAAAATGCTATATCAATATTTTCTTCGTCTATTCTATCGATTTTCTTTTTAAATAGATACTCCATTGTATCTCTTTCTTTTTGAGTATCACTATTCCATGACCACCAGTTTAAGTCTCCTGCAAAGAAGATACTTATTCCATCGACCTTTACAAGAAAAGAAACTCCCAGGTCTGTAGAACTAAATGTTTTTATCTCTAGATCATCTAAAAGAAGAGTTTTGTAAGCCTTTAAAAAATAGACCACCCGATCTGACTCGGTTTCAATATCGTCACTAAAGATATATTTTATATCTCCTTCTAAATCTAAAATTTCAGGATTAAAGTGGTCATGGTGGCTATGGGTTGAAAATATATATGTTTTCTTATCCTTTAATTTTAAATCTCCTTGATAGTAATCGAATACTAAAAAATGATCTTCCGTTTCAACAGTAAAGCCACTGTGATATATATATTCTACTTTTGCACCTAAAACTTTCATTGTTTCACCTCTTTTTTTATTGTTATTATAAATAAGACTCCCTTTTCTTCATTTTTAGCTGATATTGAAGCCCCATGAAGTTTTAATATTTTATCGGCTATGGCAAGTCCAAGTCCAAACTCACCCTTAGAACCTTTATTATACTCTTGAAATAGATTCTTAAAAGTAGTTTCTTCTATATTTGGACCGTCGTTTTTGATTTCTAAGAATATTTTATCATTGTCCTCTTTTAAATTTATAGAGATTTCTCTTTCGGCATATCTAAGAGCATTGTCCAATATGTTTTCTATTACAACTCTCCACTTATCTTTGTCACCATCTATATCTATAGGGCTTAGATTTAAACTAAAATTTATAGATTGTGGATTAAATTTAAATTTATTTACAGTTTCTAAGATTAAGTTATCTAAAGAAAAATTTTTAAAATCACTTTTTCCATAACTTAAATATTCTAGTTTTGAAAAATATAATAGTTCTTTAATTCTCTTTTCAAGTCTTTTAGCTTCTTCATCTATGAGGTCTAGAGAAGAATCAAGGTCTCCTTTAGGGAATATACCATCTTTTATAGCCTGTAAAAAACTTCTTATGACCATGACAGGAGTTTTTAAATCGTGGGATATATTCTGTAAAAAGTCTCTTTCAAGTTTATCTTGTTTTATAAGTTGAGTTCTGAGGTTTTCCAAAGAATTTCCAAGCTTTCCTATTTCATCACTTCTATCTATGTGCATAGATTGTTTCCACTCTCTGTTAGAGAGTTTTTCTACTCTGCTTTCTAAATCTACCAAAGGTTTTGAAAGATATTTAGCCAGTAGAAGTGCTGGTATCCAGCTCAAGAGAAGGATTAAAAGCATAACTGAGATAAGTTTTTTAAAGAGGGTGTAGACAAGATCATTTCTATAAGAGTCTCCTATATAGGAGATTAGATACTTATAGTTGTCACTTTCACTCCCTTTATTTATTATATAAAATACATTTTCATTATCCAGTGAAAATTTATATCTTTTATTTTCAATATTTTGTGAACTGATATCTTCTTTTATTTTATTTAAAAACTCATTTGGTATAGGGTTTTTTATAGCTATTTTATTGTTTTCATAGATAATCATATGATTTACCATTCTTATATCATCTAAAGAAGATGGGTTTGAATTTATATTGTCAAAATCTTCAATAGAGTATCTGTTTAATACTATATTTTGAGCAGATTCCAAAGTAGAATAAATTTCATCTGTGAAAAAACTTCTAAGAGTATTGGGAATTACAAAAGATAGAAGTAAAGCTATAAAGAGAGTTATAGAAGTAAATACTATCCAAATCTGCATGGAGAGGGATTTATTCTTCATCAGCCACCATCCTATAGCCGTAAGCATAAATTGTTTCTATATTTAAACTCTCCATCTTTTTTCTAAGTCTTCTAACTAGATCATCTACTACTCTATCAGATCCAAAATAATCCTCTTCCCATATGGCATCTAGTATTTGATCTCTAGAGAGAGCCAAGCCCATATTTTCTAAAAAATATAGGAGTAAATTGTATTCTTTTGAAGTCAATTTTATGTGTTTATCACCTTTTTTTACTATTCTACTTCCCTTATCTATCTTATAGTTTCCAATGGTATCTTCAAGAGCTTCATCTTTTTGGTATCTATCCAATATATTTTTTGTTCTAATTACAAGTTCCCTAGGTAAAAATGGCTTAGGTAGATAGTCATCACATCCAAGTTCAA
>CAZRHX010000181.1:0-3780 GCA_964599855.1 uncultured Tissierella sp.
ATACCAACTGATATTGGAATGACAATAAAAAAAGCCCTAGAAATAAGTTCGGATTTAAAAAATAGTTATGAAACAGGAGTACAAACTAGAAGACTTATAGATGTAGCAATTGCAGTAGAAGGTCTTCAAAGACATACGTCAACTCATGCTGCAGGTGTGGTTATATCTAAAGAACCTATTACAAACTATGTACCACTTTTAAGAAATAAAGAGGCTATAACAACTCAGTTCAATATGATAGAGCTTGAAGAACTAGGTCTTTTAAAGATGGATTTTTTAGGACTTAGAACCCTTACAGTTATAAGAGATACAGTAAATTTGATAAAAGAAAACCATAATATAGATATAGATTTTGATAAAGTTAGATTTGATGACCCCAAGGTCTTTGAAATGTTTGCCAGAGCTGAGACCTTAGGAATATTTCAGTTTGAAAGTCCAGGCATGAGAGCCTTTTTAAAGGAACTAAAACCAAATGTGTTTGAAGATCTTATAGCTGCGAACTCACTTTTTAGGCCTGGCCCTATGAATCAGATACCAACATTTGTAGAATGTAAACATGATAAGAGCAAGATCACTTATATCCACGAAAGTTTGGAAGATATATTAGATGTAACATACGGATGTATAGTCTATCAAGAACAAGTTATGAAAGTAGTAAGAGATATCGGTGGCTACTCTATGGGACAGGCTGATCTTGTTCGTAGAGCTATGGGTAAAAAAGATATGGCTGTGATGGAAAAAGAAAGAAAGAACTTTATCTATGGTCAAGTAGATGAAGAAGGAGATATAATAACTAGAGGAGCAATCAGAAACGGAGTAGATGAAAAGTCTGCAAACAAGATATATGATCTTATGATAGATTTTGCAAACTATGCCTTTAACAAGTCTCACTCTGCAGCCTATGCTGTAATAGCTTATAGAACTGCATACCTAAAGACTTACTATCCAGTAGAGTTTATGGCAGCTCAGATATCCTCTATAATGGGAAATATAAATACAGTTTCACTTTATACTCAAGAATGTAAAAGATTAAAGATAGAAGTTATACCTCCAGATATAAATGAATCCTTCCATAAGTTTACAGTCAGGGAAGGCAAGATAAGATTTGGACTCACTGCGGTGAAAAATGTAGGAGTAAATTTTATATCGGCTATAATAGAAGCTAGAAAAAATGGAAACTTTAAAAGCTTCACAGATTTTATAGAGAGAATGGAGAAGGTTGATTCAAATGCAATGAATAAAAGAGCAGTAGAAAGTCTTATAAAAAGTGGAGCCATGGATAGTTTAAATTTAAAGCGAACTCAACTTTTAGCTATATATGAAAAGATAATAGATAGAATTCACTCTGACAAGAAAAAGAATATAGAAGGTCAGTTTTCTATATTTGATACTATGGTTGAATTTGAAGACAAAGACAATCCACCTGATTTAAAAGAATTTCCTCAAGAGATACTTTTGGAAATGGAAAAAGAGATTTTAGGTATATATATTTCTGGTCATCCTCTTGAACCTTATGAAAAAGAGATAAACAAGATATCTACAATAACTACGGCTGAGATATATGAAACTGGAGAAGATGTTTCTACAGTTTCTTCAAAAGCTTTAAGCGGAATAAGAGATGGGAAAAAAATAAGAATTGCAGGTCTCATATTAGAAAAGAAAAACAAGATTACAAAAAATAATAATATGATGGCTTTCATGACTATAGAAGATATGTACGGATCTATAGAGACTATAGTTTTCCCTCAGACCTATGAAAAGTATAATGACTTATTAAATGAAGGCAAAGTAATAGTAGTTGAAGGAAAGCTTAGCATGTCTGAAGTAGAAGAAGCAAAGATAATATGTGAAAGAATATCTCCATTGGAAAAGTTTAACAAAGATAAAGTATATATAAAAATAGTTGGAGATAATATAGAGAAATCTTTAGAAAATATAAAAAAAGAATTATATAAATACCCTGGAAAAACCCCAGTATATTTATATATTGAAAATAAAAAACAAACATTTCTTTCAGATAAATCTCTTTGGATAGATAATAATCCAGATATAATCTTAAAATTAAGAGAAACATTTGGTAAGGAATGTGTAAAAATATCATAAGTGCTATTAATTTCATTAAAAACTATGATATAATGAGATATTAACTATTTATAAGGGCTAGATTAATCTAGCCCTTATAAACAAATTGATGGAAATAAAATAATTAAAAATAAATAAACAAAAAACATAAAAGGTTCAAGGGGGAAATATGAAAACTATAGGAATACTTACAAGTGGTGGGGATGCACCAGGAATGAATGCTGCCATAAGAGCAGTAGTTAGAACGGCTATTTATAATGAAGTGAATATTGTAGGAATAAAACAAGGATATGATGGACTCGTAAATGGAAATATAGAATATATGAATTTATCTTCTGTGGCAGATATAATACATAGAGGAGGAACTATTTTAAGAAGTAGTAGATCTGATGAATTTATGACTGAAAAAGGATTCAATAAAGCTCTAAATGTTATAGAGATATTTGATATAGATGGAATAATAGTACTTGGAGGAGACGGAAGTATAAAAGGTGCTAGAAAACTTGCAAATGCAGGGGTTCCGACCATGGGTATACCCTGCACAATAGATAATGATATGGGATACACGGATTATACTATAGGATTTTTTACAGCTGTGGAGACAGCGGTAGAAGCAATAGGTAAAATTAGAGATACAAGCACATCACATGGAAGAGCAAACATTATAGAAGTTATGGGTAGAAATGCAGGAGATATAGCACTTTACTCAGGCCTTTCTGGTGGTGCTGAGAGTATTATAGTTCCTGAAATAGAATTTGACGTAGATGAAGTCATACAAAGAGCTATAAGAGGAAAAGACAGGGGAAAACTCCATCATATAATAGTACTTGCAGAAGGTGTAGGCAACCCATATGATGTAGCAAAGGATATAAAAGAAGCTACTGATATAGATACTAGAGTTACTATACTAGGTCATGTACAAAGAGGAGGAACTCCTACTAGTTTTGATAGAATAATGGCCAGTGAAATGGGAAGAAAAGCAGTAGAACTTATATTGGATGGAAAAAGTGGTAGAGCACTTGGAATAAATTGTAATACAGTGATAGATTTAGATATAGTAGAAGCACTTGATGTAAAAAAAGAATTTAATAAAGAGATGTATGAAACGGGAAAGATATTGTCAATTTAGGAGGAAATTTAATGAAGAAAACTAAGATTGTAGCGACCATAGGTCCTGCCTCAGAATCAAAAGAGGTTTTAAGAGAACTATTTAAAAATGGTGTAAATGTATGCAGATTAAACTTTTCTCATGGTAATCATGAAGAACATAAAATGAGAATAGACATTATAAAAAAATTAAGAGAAGAATTAGGTCTTCCAATAGGAATAATGTTAGATACTAAAGGACCTGAGATCAGATTAGGTAATTTCTCTGAAGGTGAAATTGAATTAAATCAAGGAGATCCTTTTATCCTTACAACTAGAGACATATTAGGGGATCAAACGATGGTAAATGTAACTTATGAAGGCTTGCCAAAAGATATAAAAGTAGGCAATATGATTCTTATAGATGATGGACTTGTAGAATTAGAAGTATTGGCTATAAAAGATACTGAGATAGAATGTGTAGCATTAAATAATGGAAAACTTTCAAATCATAAGGGAGTAAACATTCCACATGTGGAGATAAATCTTCCGGCATTAACTGACAAAGACAGAGGTGATATAATCTTTGGGATTGCAAATGATATAGATTTT
>CAZRHX010000182.1:0-3746 GCA_964599855.1 uncultured Tissierella sp.
AAATCCATAGTATCTGGAGCCTGAATTTCAGGGTAAAAAACTTGTGGTGAGTATTTATCTTTATATAAAAACATAGTCCCCGCATAGCCTTTCCTAGCTGGCTCTTGCGAACTTCTCCATACATAATCGTATCCTTTGAAATACTCTGCTAAATGCTCCTTATGTTTCTTGGTTGGCCCCTTAGCTGGTAATTTAGTTTCTTGCAAGGCAATTACATCTGGATCCTTTTTAATAATTGTATCAAGTACTTTCCTTGAAAGTACCGCCCTATTTGAATCGCTTGTTAAGGCTGCATTTAATGAATCAATGTTCCATGAAATAAGTTTCAAATTAATCCTCCTATATTATATATATTAAAGACAATTAAATGTATATCCTATAATTAAAAATATACTTAAATTTTTATATCTTTTTCAATTTTTTTCTTCAGAAAAGTTAAATTGTTTATTTTTTAAGAATTGTCTTTTTTTATTAGTTAGATAAAATTCATACATATCTTTTTACTAATATAAATTTATTATATCATATTTTCATATCTTAAAAAATAAATCAATATATAATATCTATTAGCCCGAATTTTAGATCAGTATTTATAATATATAAAACTTATAATTTTTTTATTTTAAAGTCCGCTAAATGACTCTGTTATATAATAATAATTACTTCCTTTTATTACACCTATCCCTATTTTTTTAAAATTAGGTTCCATTATATTACTTCTATGACCACTAGAATTCATAAAGTTTTTATGAATATTTTCAGCTGAATGATTCCATGTTTTCATAATGTTTTCACCAAAAGTTCTTCTAGAAGGTATATATTTTCTATACAAAGTAATCATTCCACCATAATTAGGAGATGTATGACTAAAGTAAGAATAATCTATCATATCTGATGATTTAATTTTTGCTAATTTAGATAAATCCTCACATAAAGCAAGCGGTTCTAATCTTTCAGCTTTTCTGTCTTTATTTATCAAGTTAAGAACTTCTTGTTCTATATTAATATATATATCTTTATTACTTGTAACTCTTATATATTCCTCATTTAATGCTGATAGAGGATTAGTTGTCGGAGGTTTATTATCTGTTTTTTTACTAATTTCATTATATATATCTTTATATATATCTTTGTTTATCACTGATTCTCCACCTAGAATTCTAATTGTTTTAATATTTTTATATATATATTTTTTTGTGCTAGAAGGTAATTCATTTACCTTAGTTAATAGTATCGGTGCATTTTTTTTAGCACCTAAATACCCACCTAATAAAGCATCCGCAAAGGATCCACTTCTACCATCATTTGATACAATTGCTTTTTCTGGTGCATTGAAGAATTTGTTAGCTATTTCAGTTGCTGTTTTCCATCTATTCTCCCCAGCTACTCTATCTACTTTATAGCCTAGTTTTTCTAGACTTATTTCTATATCTTTATTAACAACTCCTATCCCACCTACTATGGTTATATGCTTTACTCCTATATCCCTTAGTGCATCTAATGTTGTTTTCGGTATTTTGTCTTTACTAGTTAATAAAATTGGTTGTTGGTTTTTTCCCGATACTGTCCCTGCTGCTAGAGCATCTGCTAATGAACCACTTCTCCCATCATTTGCTAGGAAAACATGAGTTGATTTTCCACCTGATTCTTTTGCTACTGCTACTGCCGTCTCAAATCTACCTTTTCCTGATACTCTTACTACATTGTAATCTGAATCCTTAAGTTCTTTTTCAACTGTTTCACTTATAACAGTTTTTCCTCCAAGAAGATATATATTCTTAGCTCCTAATCTCGTAAGTTCAGATTTAATCACATCGTTATATTTATGTATTAATATCAATGGAGCATCTTTTGCTGATGCTAAAAGCGTACCGGTTAATGCATCTACTTCGCCATGATATCCTGCTAGAACTACATTCTCTGCACTTCCATCAGGATACACTTCTTTACTTACTGCGATAGAAGTTTGAACTCTACTATTTCCATATATTCTTTTAACATTTTCTGGTCCTGCTTGAGCTATGCCTGGTATCATAATAAATAATACTAAAAATAAAGCTATCTTTTTACTGTGCTTTTTAATAATAATCCCCCCTCGTATTTTTTACTACATTTGTTCTTTTAACTTGCATAATATTTATATCGGCTTAAACTTTACATTTTTAAGCAAATTAAGGAGAATTTTTAGAATAAAATTCTAAAGATATTAAAAACATATGATGATATATCTGTAAGCCGTTTTTTATTAGGATTATTAGCTGTAAAATCTCTTGATAATATATTCTCCTTTGTATATTCTGGTTTTACTCTGATTCTATTTGTTTTCTTTCTTCTAATTCTAGCTATTATACCTAAAATATTCATAAGTCTATGACCTCGTCTTTGATACTTTAAAGCCTATGGACCCTTCTCTAGATATATCTTCGTCCATCTGTATACAAGTGCATAAGTGACTGAATACTTATCAGACGCATTTTTGTAACTCATATTATTTTCAATAATCCATTTTACTATTTCTACTCTTTCTTCAAACGTAGTTTTTCTAGATTTCATGGTATAGATATCTCCCTTTGGATCGTAATCTTTGAATTCTATACCATTTATTAATCCAATCACTTTTGCTATATCCTTAAAACTATCAGAACCTTCTTCATAATCCTTGCAAGCTTTAACTTTTACTCCTTTACTATACTTTAATTTTCTTCCCATAAAAAATACCCCCAAGTAGATAATCTAATTTTAATTAATTAGACTGTCTACCTTAGAGGTATCATATCATTTAAATGTAAGTGTTTTTATCTATAATTTTCGCACCATCTAGATCTAATTTTAACTCTATAACTTTCCAACTGTAATTGATGGACTTCAAATAAGCTTCCATATTTTCTTTAAAAGTTATATCATTTTCTTTTATAATTGTCATAATAGTAGGACCTGCACCACTCAAGTATCCTCCCAAAGCTTTGAGTTCATAAGATTTAGACAAGACCTCTTCAAATCCCTCTATGAGTTTACCTCTGTATGGCTGATGTAAATTATCTCTTAGTCCATGTTTCAATAAATCAAATCTTCCGTTAGAAAGTGCGGATATAAGTAAACAAACTCTGCTTATATTTTCTACTGCATCTTTATAGGCAACTTCTGTTGGCAAAACTTCTCTAGCACTTTTAGTAGACAGAGGAAAATCAGGTATTATAGCTACAAATTTTAGCCCTTCAGCTACATTTATTTCATTATAATAAATTTCTTTATCTTCCATCAGAGAAACTACAAGTCCTCCAAATAAAGCAGGCGCTATATTATCTGGATGACCTTCTATTTCAGTAGATAGTTTAAAAATCTCACTTTGTGATAGAGGTGAACCTGCTATTTCATTTGCTCCCATAACTCCAGCCACTATACATGACGCACTACTGCCAAGGCCCCTAGAGACTGGGCTTTTTGATTCTATTTTAAGCTTAATACCCTTGGGCTTATATCCTATGAGATCAAATGTCTTTAACATAGAAGTATATACTAAATTATCCTTGTCTTCTTCACTTGATAAAGCTCCAATTATCTCTAAGCCTCCTAATGTCTCCTCAAATAAAAAGTCATTATAAAGATTCAATGCTATCCCAAGACTATCAAAGCCGGGGCCTAGATTGGCGCTTGTAGCAGGTACCCTTATTTTAATCATCTATATCACCTATATCTAAAATCCCTAACACTAGTTTTTCCATATCTTCTTTATTACAATTATTTTT
>CAZRHX010000183.1:0-3722 GCA_964599855.1 uncultured Tissierella sp.
AAGCTTAAGATATAGTCAGGGCCTTTAGGAAACTATTGGAATAACTGTCCCACCGTCTCCACCATACATACAAGACAAATAAAAGCTTTAGTTGACTTTACTCAACTAGAGCTTTTATATTGTTAAAAAGCGATTATTGAGTTCTTTTCTTATAAGAGAAAGTTATCATTCCTATCATCTAAGACTATAATGAATACATATAATCAGAGATAATTAAACTCATAAAGATAGTAATATTGATACCAGCAAAACCTCTTGATTTCAAGGGGGGTTGTTGTGTTTAGGGATAATCTTAATAAATAATATTTTTTGACAATCAAAATTTAAATATTTATAAAACATTTATCATTTGCCCGACCAACATGTGAAGTAATTAGGAGGCTTTTATGGAAAAAGATAGAAAAAAACAAAGATTCAAGTCTTTTAATTGGCATGAAACTGTATATTCTAATGATAGCCTCAATTTTATTAAGTGAACTAGAAATAGAATAAACTAGTTAAAAAAATTTTTGAAAAATATTTTTGAATTATGATAATTTTTAGCCTTACCCTTTCAAAGAAAAGCAAATCTAAATGATTTACTTTCCCTTGAAAGGGTAAATATTTAATATAAAAAATAAGAAATTAATTAAATGGGAGGGACATATATATGGAAACTTGGTTACCAAGCTTAATTACAGAGAGTCCAGAAGACGGATATGATTTAGCAGTAACTTTAGCTAGAAAAGCGATAGGAATGATTCAACCTGATCCAGAAGTTAAGAAGCGATTAAGACCAATATATTCAGAAAATGCGGATAGTTTAACTTTGGCTTCACAGGTAGTTGCTATTCACTTTCAAACAGTTGCTGCTGCAAACAATTATTGGAAATAAACTTAATATAATTAGTAAAAAACTAATGAATATAAAGACAGCAAATTATAAAAGATTTGCTGTCTTTATATTCATATAGAAAAGTTTAATACATATTAATAATTTTATTGAAAAAGAACTAAATATCTATAATAAGTAGAGATAAGTAGAAATTAATTAATATAATTGGTATAATTTAAAAGCGTGTAAAATTTGAAAAACATATATTGAAAAGTTACAGATTAATAGAATTATGCAAATGGAAAATGTTTATGGCGGCTTATTATAAAGAAATAAAGGAGGAATATGAATGGTAAATATGTTGTTTAATCTATATAATTTTCATGAAAGCTGGGCAAGAGATGGAGTAAAAAAATATATAAATCCAGATCATAAGGTATTAATAATTCCATTTTCCTTTGGTCAAGAAATAAATAATGAAGAAGATTGGAAGTATGCTTATAGTAAAGAAAATGGTGAACATTATCAGAGTATAATTGAACCATTTTTATATTATGGAATCAAAGAAGCAAATATAAAATGGATTAACTATTATAAAGATACAATCAAAAGTGCTAAGGCTAAGTTAAGAAATAGTAATATTATATTTTTTACTGGCGGATTTCCTGATAAATTAAAATCACGATTAAATGATTTTCACCTAATAGATAAACTAGAGAACTATGGGGGTATTATTATAGGTTCTAGTGCAGGAGCTATGATTCAAATAGCAGAATATCATATCACTCCAGATGAAGATTACAATAAGTTTAAATACAGTAGAGGATTAAATATTATTAAAGACTTTGGAATCGAAGTCCACTATCAAGGGGCAGAAGTCCAAAATAAATCTATAGAAAAGGTACTCAATGAGAAAAAAGAAATAGTATATGCAATTACAGATAATGGTGGGATAATTTATGATAATGGTAAAATTGTTTTACTGGGAGATACTGAAACTTTTATTAAAGAGTAATTTTGATATTTTACTATAATATATATAAGTTTTCTATTGTTACCTTTTTGTAAAACAAAAATTAACAATAATGGTGTATAATAAAATATAAAGGATAATTCCCTAATATATAAATTTAGCAATATTACATTGTTAGTTAAGAAAGGTGAGATTGTGAGCAGAATAGAGTATAGAAAAGAAAAAAGGGAAAGAAGAAAAAAAATTAAAAAAATCAAGTTTTATAGCTTAATTGCTTTTCTAGTAATATTAAATATTTTTGGTTTTAAGTTTATAAAGAAAAATAAAAATGTAAATGAAGCATCATCTATGGAAAAATTATCTAAAGCGGAAATCAAAGACACTAGAGATATACGAGCGCCAAGGCCTGAACATAAAGATTTAGGCGAAATTGAATCTATCATTGAGTATGATACAAATGCCCTTATTGGAGTTCATTATCCTATCTTAGGTAAAAAGAAGATTGATCAAACAAATAAAGACCTAGTAAGAAAATATATCAAAGATTTTAAGCAGGAATTAGCAAATAATTCATTTGATGATAAAAATCATAAGTCCGAACTCAGGATTGACTATGGAACTTATATTGGACCTAATAATTTGATTAGTATAGAATTCGATATAGTAGAAGATTCATCTTATATGGCACATCCTGATGTAAATGTGGCTACTAAAATATATGATTTATCCAATGATAGAGAAATTGAATTAGGAGATATTATGAATGAAGGATACTTAGAACATATTTCTCAAATAAGTGAAGAATATTTTACTAGCAATAAAACTTATAAGGACAATATAGATGTACAATTATTTAAAAAGGGTATATATCCATCTGAAGAAAATTACTCTAATTTTCTATTGAAAGAAGATAAGATTGTCTTTATATTTGAAAAGTATCAAATATTTAGTGGTAATCTTGGAATATCTTCTATTGAGATAGAGTACTTAGATTTAAAGGACTATATAAAGCCTGAATTAATTCCAGCATTTACTGGAGAAAATAATTTTCAGGAAACAGATATAGATCCTGAAAAACCAAAAAATAATATAATCCTTCCGAAGAGGGATGTGGACCCTAATAAGCCTATGGTTGCTTTAACATTTGATGATGGTCCTAATGAAATGATAACAATACCTATATTAAACACTCTAAAAAAACATAATGGTGCTGCTACCTTTTTTGTATTAGGTAATCATGTTTCTGATAATGATAATATCCTAAAACGTATGCTAGAGGAAGGCAGTGAAATTGGAAATCATAGTTATAATCATAAAGAATTGACTAAAATAACTCCTAAGGAACTAAGTGAACAAATTATAAATACACAGAATGCAGTTTCTGATTCTACAGGGATTGAACCAAAACTTATAAGACCAACCTATGGTTCTTATGACGATAATTTAAAATCAAAAGTAGATATGCCTCTTATACTATGGTCTATAGACACTCTCGATTGGAAGAGTAGGGATGCTCAAAAAGCTACAGACCATGTATTGGCAAATATTAAAGATGGAGAGATTGTATTGATGCATGATATTTATGAAAGCACTGCTAAAGCAGTAGAGCTATTGGTACCTCAATTGGTAGAAAGAGGCTATCAATTAGTAACAGTAAGTGAGCTTTTTGAAGCTAGAGGAGAATCTTTAAAAAATGGACAGATATATTACAAAATGAATAAAGAATAAACTTTATATTATTAGACTTCTAAAGCATATAGTTCAAGAAATAAGAATTATACTAAAATTATCCATATAAAAATATATTCTACGAGATAGGGGGTAGAAGAATATGAACACAGATAAAAGACTAACTGAAGCATACAAAAATGCAAGGGTAGAATATTTTAATGATAGTTCAAAATATATAATCTTTAGTGATGTACACAGAGGAGA
>CAZRHX010000184.1:0-3711 GCA_964599855.1 uncultured Tissierella sp.
ACTCTATTCTTGTTTTAAATATGGCAGCCAGATCTTTTACAAGATTTCTAAAGTCTACTCTTCCATCTGCCGTAAAGTAAAATATAACTTTGTTGTTATCAAAAGTATATTCTACATCTATAATTCTCATCTCTAGATTGTGGTCTGATACTTTTTCTATACATATCTCATGGGCTTTTTTTGCTTTCTTCATGTTTTCCCTATGAGTTTCAAAGTCTTCATCTTCTGCAATCCTCAATACCTCTTTTAAGGGTGAAACTATATCTTCTTCTGATATGAATTTAGGTCCTAAAGCAACGTGTCCAAATTCAATACCACGAGCTGTCTCTACCACTACAAAATCATTACCATTTATATCTAAATCACAAGGATCAAAATAATATATCTTACCTACTTTTTTAAATCTCACTCCTACAACCTTGACCATCCTCTACCCCCTATATGTTAAGAAGCATAGCTTCTATACTTAACGAAAAGTTTATATTTTTTTTTATAATGTCTTTAGTTTTCATTATATTTAATATTATATCACTTATTTTATTAAAATCCATAAATGAATGAGATTGTATTAGGGGAATTTTATCCTTATTTATTATAAGCTCTGAATTTCCTAGTCTTTTATAAATCAATAGGTCTCTAAAATAATAAATAATTATATCTAGTATCTCATCTATAAATTCTTCGTTTTTATTAAAAAAATCCATGCTATAGAAGATCTTTGTCTTGTCTCCCTTTATTAAAGAATCTAAAATATTTAAAACCTCTTCTCTTCTTTCAAATAAGTCTTCATTCTTTGATAAATTTATGCTCTTACCTATAGCTCCTTTAGTAAACTCTGTGATAAATTTAGCATCATTTTGGTTTTTATCATATTCTTCCATAAGTAAGTTTATAATTTTTTCTCTAGGAACAGGGAAAAAATTTATAATTTGAACTCTAGATAGTATAGTTGGGAGCAGTTTATAAGTCTGTGAACTAGTTAGAATTATATGGACAAAACTAGGTGGTTCTTCTAATGTTTTTAGAAGTTTATTTGTACTTTCTTTGTTCATAAGTTCTGCCTGCTCTATTATTATCACTTTTTTATTTGAATTTATAGGTGAGGTATTCATCTCTTTTTGTATTGATTCTATTTCTGTCTTTCTTATTAAATTTTTATGAGCTTCTATATGGAAAAAGTCAGGATTGTTCTTGCTGTTAAATCTCTTACAAGATACACAAAGACCACAGGGTTTTTCTCCATCGTCTAGGCATAAAAGTGCTTTACTAAAGGCATAGGCCAGCTTTTTTTTTCCTATCCCTTCTTCACCTTGAAATAGATAGGCATGACTTACTGTGCCCTCTTTTATAGTCTTCTTTAATATTTCTATGATTTTTTCGTGTCCTACAATACTGTTAAAGTCCATCTATTTCTCCATTTCTAAAGTTTTATATAATCATGTATATCTATTACAAATAGATTTGCTCCTCCTACTAATACCTCTTCTTTTCCATCTTTTACCTTTTTGCTCTTAGTCTGACTGGATATAAGATCTACTATACGGTCTATCTCTTTCTCTTCTGTACCTATTAAAAGGGTTGTATTCCCTGATTTTAAAAATCCTCCTGTAGAAGAAAGTCTGGTCGTTCTAATCTTATTGTCCATAAGAATTCTTATTACTTTATTTACATAATCATCTTGTATAATTGCAATTATAAGTTTCATTTTTACTCCCCCCTATATCTTAATATGTCTTTCTACATCCAATATAAATAGAGTTGCTCCTCCTACCTTTACCTCCAAAGGATAAGGTATATAAGTATCTCCTGGCATTGTAACTGTTAAAAGTGAAGTTGTTATTTCACGTGTTTTACAATTTCTCTCTACTAAATCTACTACTGGCTGTATATGTTCTTCGTCTACACCGATTAATAGGGTTGTATTTCCTGCTTTTAAGAACCCTCCTGTAGATGTAAGCTTTGTAACTCTATACTCATGTTCTGTCAAATCTTCTATCAAGCTTGCAGCGTCTTGATCTTGTACTATGGCTACTATAAGTTTCATTTACTCCGCCTCTTTTCTATTCAATATTTTTTTTACAGCATCTAAGCTATCTTCTAAAACTTCTTCGATAGATTTGCTCGCATCTATCATAACTATATTTTGAGGATACATTTTCAAAAGCTCCATATAACCTTTATATACTCGTTGATGAAACTCTCCACCTAAATTTTCAAGCCTATCTGTATCTATACTTCCTAGTTTTCTCTGTAAAGTTATCTTTGGATCTATATGAAAAAAGAGGATTAGGTCTGGATAAAGTCCTCTGATTGCAAAATCATTTATAGTCTTTACTCTTTCTATTCCAAGCTCCCTTCCAACTCCTTGATATGCAAGAGATGAAAGAATAAATCTATCACATAAAACTACTTTCCCATCTTCAAGCGCGGGAATAATCTTTTCATGTACATGCTGGCCTCTAGAAGCTGCATAGAGTAAGGCTTCCGCCTCATAACTCATCTTTGTGTTTTTATTATCCAAGATAATCTCTCTTATATCTTCTCCAATAGAAGTTCCGCCAGGTTCACGTGTTTCTATAAAGTCTATATTTTCTTTTTTTAAAAAATCTCCAATCAATTTTATAATGGTAGACTTTCCCGAACCATCAGGTCCTTCCAATGTAATAAATACACCACTCAAATTATACAACCCCTTTATTTACTCGTCTAGTCTTTGTTATACATTATATAGTATTGTAAAGACTATTTCTAGTAAAAGCTTATTTTAGTTTTTTATCATTATCTCTATAGGCAAAAAAACCCCTATTACTTTACAGGGTCTTTTTACTACCTTCTTTATCCAGATAATTTTAGATATCTCTAATTCTTACATCTTTTTTTCTTAAGTTGAAAAGCATATATATCTCTACCATAACTAAAATAACAATGGATGCAACTGTGGTAAATATAACTGCGCTATATTCTGCATTCCATCCATTATTTGAAACATGTTTTATATATATTCCTATATAAGCCCATATAATCGGAAAACCAAAAGCAAGATCTTTGTTTCTTAAAATTGTAAGCGAAGATATTACCAGTCCTACTATTAAAACTGCTACAGTCCAAATTGTATCTGATATTCCAAATCCATTGAAGGATCTTTTTACGAGTAAGCTAGTTACATTTGCTATAGTTGCTATAGTAATCCATCCCATATAGATGCTAAAAGGGAATCTTATGAGAAAATAGTCCTTAAAAGATAGTTCTGCTTTTTTCGTGATATCGTTTATGATTATAAGTAAAATAAGAATCCCTATCATAATAAGGAGTGATATTTCTATAATTCTATAATGCCAAGTAAATATCCATAATGTATTTAAGACAGATGATATAGAAAAATATATTCCAATTTTTTTAAATAACTCTTCCTTATATAGATCTTCTTCTTTTTCAAATATTCCAAACTGATATATAGAATATATAAAAAGAATTAAATATATAAGACCCCATATTGAAAAAGTTAAAGCTGCCGGTGCAAAAAGATTGGGATAGGAATCAGAAACTTCTCCTGTGGTAACTCCATTTATAGGTAATATGTTTGCAAGTGCGTTTACACCAACCATTATAAGAAATGTCACTAAAGTTGTAATTTTTACAGAGTAGTTTGTTTTATTTATCTTCAATTTGGTACCTCCTTTACTTTAATTATCTATATTATACCCAAAGAAA
>CAZRHX010000185.1:0-3675 GCA_964599855.1 uncultured Tissierella sp.
ATATATAAATTTAGCAATATTACATTGTTAGTTAAGAAAGGTGAGATTGTGAGCACGGTGTTTGTCAAATAAGTTGTCGCATTTAGATATATGTATTTATTTCATTAACTCTTCGATCTAATAAACTTTTGAATTTCAACATCACTCATAGGATTAAGAGTTACATATTCAGGTAAAGACCAGTCTCTAATCTTTCCAGACCATCTCTCGGGATGTTTTAATCTCGCTTCTTCATAAGTTTTAATACGAATTTTCATAATTTCTTTGTCTGATCCGAAATGCCTTTGATAAGGTGAAAGAAAGTTAATTCCACTGTGTAAATGTTCATGATTGTACCATTTTACAAACTTATCTACCCATACTCTAGATTCTTCTAAGCTTGAAAATCCTTTGAATGGATATCCCGGCCTGTATTTCATGGTTTTAAAAAGAGATTCTGAATAGGGATTATCATTACTTACTCGTGGTCTTGAAAAGGAACTCTGTACTCCTAGTTTTTCTAGCGTTGCTTGGAAGGTAGCTGCTTTCATAGGACTCCCGTTGTCTGAATGTAAAACTAAAGGTCTTCCAGCTATTCCTTGCGACAAGGTAGTTTTTCTTATCAGATATTCAGCATGTTCTGCTTTTTCTTCTTCCCAAACTTCATGTCCAACTATTAACCTGCTAAACATATCTAATATCAAATACAGCTTGTAATATTGACCTTTAACAGATGCATTTAGCCAAGTAATGTCCCAAGTCCATACTTCATTTGGAGATGTAGCAATATGTGTTGGAGGTTCTCTCTTGATACTTACTTTAACTCTAGATCTATGTTTATTTAGTTTTTCTTCTTTTAAAACTCTATACATTGTAGATTCTGAAGCTATATATTTTCCTTCTGTCGCAAGCTTTGGAACTATTTGAGAGGGTACCAAATCAGCATATTCTGGCTTATTAACAGTCTCAATTATCTCTTGGCGTTCTTCTTTAGTAATCTTATTTTTAGGTATAGGTCTTTTAACTATTGGCCTTTGATCTTCTTTTATATCTCCTTCCTTTGTCCATCTTTGATATGTTCTATCAGAAATATTTAATACTTCACATGCTGGTTTTAACCTAGCACCATTTTCTTTTGCTTCATTGATCAGTTCCACTGCTATAATGCGATCTTGGGTACTGATCATTCTTCCTCTTCGTCCCCCCAAATCGCTTGGGCCTTTTTTCTTAAGACCAATAGTGCTGCTGTTTCAGCTAATGCCTTTTCTTTTCTTCTAAGTTCTCTTTGAAGTTCTTTATTCTTGTTTTGTTCTTCTTTCAAAACACTTTTAAGTTTTTCAGGATCTTCTTTTATAGAAATCATATTAGCATTCAAACATTGCTCTTTCCAAGCCTTAATCTCTTCCACATAAATGCCTTTTCTTCTACAATATTCAGCTAATTCATTTTCAGAAAGAGTAGCAGTTTCAAGTACTACATGAAATTTATCTTGTGATGACCAGTTGTTTTTAGATTTTAAATTAATTGGATTATTTTGTTCTTTTTTATTGTTTGTTCTTATCCATTGGTATATAGTTGATTTAGATATACTTAATTCTTCCGATATAGAAGCTACGGTTTCATTTGTTGGTTGATCTAATCTCTTTAGAATAGAGTCTTTAAATTCCTTTGTATAATGTGTTTTTGAATTATTTTTATTCATAGTTTTCTCCTTAGGCTATTTGTCGTAATTATATCATATATCATATTTACTATACGACAACTATCCTAACACATAGGGTATATGTAGGAGGTGATAAAGTGACAGGTGAAGAATTTGAAAAAATATATCAAATTTATTTTAAAGATGTTTATTATTATATATTAAGTTTATCTAGAAATGAATATATAGCAGAAGATATGACTTCTGAAACATTTTTAAAAGCAATAAAAGCTATTGATAACTTTAGAGGAGATACTAAGTTAAGAGTATGGCTATGCCAAATTGCTAAAAATGAATATTTTTCATATCTTAGAAATAATAAAAAGATCGATTTTAGAAAAGATTTAGGTGATTTTATGAAAAAAGGAGATAGTAATTTTTTTGAAAAAGATATTATATCAAAGGATGAATTTATGATAATAAATGATATTATAGATTCTTCACTTCAAGATTCTTATGGTGAAGTATTTAGATTAAGAGTGTCTAAAGAATTGAGCTTTAAAGAAATAGGGAAGCTATTTGGAAAAACTGATAATTGGGCTTGTGTCACTTATCATAGAGCTAGAAAGAAAGTACAAAAGTAATTGGAGGGAAAGCTATGAAATTGAGTTGCGATACAATTAAAGATATATTACCATTAGTTGCGGAAAATTTAGCGAGTGAAGATACAGAAAAACTTGTAAATGAGCATCTAAAAGATTGTTTGAAATGCAAAAAAGAGTATGAAGAGTTAAAAACATCTAAAAAGTACGATGAATCTAAAAAGGATTTAGAATCTATACCTTTAAAAGACATAAAAAGAAAACTTAAAAACAGGAATATTTATATAGGTGTTCTAACAGCTTTAATAATAAGTTTATTATTATTTATAGGATTTAATAAAGCTACAAAACCTATTCCATTATCCTTTGGAGAAGCTGTTGAATCTACAGAAATAGAAGATGGTAAATTATTCATTAAGTTTAAGACAAAAGTATCTAATTATAGCATAGTATCAAGTAGCTATGATCAGATAGATTATGAAATTATGGCTTGGAAGACTAATATTAGTAGACTATTTAAAAAAGGAGAAGCAAAAACTACTGTAATTAGCATTGATAAAGAAAAGCCTATTTTAGTTCGTTATATAAGTCAAGATAGCGAATTAGATAAAATAATATATGGTAAGGATCAAGAGGGAAATAGTCTTACACTTCCAAGACTTGCTATGAATTATTATCTTTTTATTATGGTAATTATCTTTGTAATAAGTATAGTTTTGTCTTTTATATTTAGAAATATGGATAAAACAAAGAAAACAACTAATATAGTAATGTTTTTTCCCTTATCTTATATATTATCTCACATAGTTATTGTTGGTGTTAGAGGATCAACTCACCATATGAATCGTGATTTATCTTTTGTTATTGTTACAACAATATTGTTCTTTATTATATTTATATTGACAATATATAGGAAGGATTTTATAAATAATAAGAACATTATAAGGAATAAATAAAGTATGAATTTTGTATGGTTCTGATTTGCTTCTAATAATATATAAAGCCAATATAATATAGACTAGATAATTTGAAATTGAGTGGGAGTAGGACCCAGTTTTTCTCGAGCGCAGCGAAAAGAAAACTGTAGGTACTATACCCATGTCAGGGTTGGCGAGGCTTATAGCGACTGATAAGGAGCTAGAAGTCCGCAACCTAGGGCTGGAGTAGTAGATAATAAATAAAAAAACAAACACAGAAAGCTACCCTGATTCTCTTTAATTTGAATCAGGGTATTTACACTGTATTCAGAACTTGTGTCACATATGTTTGTATTCTCTACAAATATTTTAAAAAACTTTCAAATTACCCTTAAACTTTTCTAAGCTCTTCCGATAACAGTATTAAGGAGATAAGGTGTCTCTCAAAATATGGCAAGGAAGCCAAACAAAATTCAAGGAGGAATTACAAATGAGAATTAATCAAAATATTTCAGCAATGAACACTTATTCAAGA
>CAZRHX010000186.1:0-3659 GCA_964599855.1 uncultured Tissierella sp.
TAATACTTTCTTTACGTCTGCAAATTTACATTCCACTATGGTTCTATTAAAGGCAAATGTTAAAAAGCTACAGTTAGATCTACAAAAGCTATTTACATTCCACTATGGTTCTATTAAAGGCAAAATCCTCATCTACATACTGTCTCGTATATTCCTTATTTACATTCCACTATGGTTCTATTAAAGGGCGTTTTCTTAAATCCTATGAGTTCACTGCTCTTCACTTACTATTTCTGTCTATCATTATTTATAATATATCTATATTATAAATATCTAACATTTTTTTATAAAAACACTTCCCAAATCTCTATACTATCAATCTTGTCAATGTACCCATCTTTTTACAGTATCATGGGTCGACAAACAATTTTTAAAAGAAGTTAGAAGTCTTATCATCTACTAGACCTAAATATTCTTTCTCAAGCCATCTTTCATCTCTACTTTTGAAAACTAAAAGTGAATCTTTATCTTTCCTAATATATTTATTAAGTTCCATTTTTAATTTCATATACTCAGATTCTTTAAGTTCACCCTCAAACGTAGATTTCTGTATGTTTGTTAAGTATTTTTTACAAGTTTTAAAAGTATTTCTAGAAACCCATGAACCATCTTCATCTGCTATTATATCATATACTAATATTAAATACACCCCATCACCACCATATCTCAAAGCCAGTATATTCTTTTTCACCCAATATATCTTTTATTAACTTATAACATTCTAATCTTATAAGATATCTATAGGATACATTTCTACCTAAATCTTTGTGAGAAATTATGCTCTCTAATCTTTTATCGTATTCCATTAGAATCTTCTTTTTACCATTTTCTTTTAAATATAAGAAATTTGATTCACATTCAAAATCATCTTCTGTAATTTGGTTTTTATTTAATAATGAAAATATCATTCGATCAGCTATGAGAGGCTTAAATATTTCAGCAATGTCTAGAGCCAAAGAAAACCTTTTAGTTCCAGGTTCATGTAGATAACTTATCGTAGGATTTAATTGTGTCTTATATATTTCACTCAATGTTGTAGTATATACTAAACTATTTATAAATGAAATCATTGTATTTATCAAATTATCTGGTGGTCTCTTCACCCTTTTATTAAACTGAATATCTTGTTTTACAATGCTATTCCAACAAGAATAATATATCTTCCTTATATTGCCCTCTATACCCATTAATTCATTTATGGATTCTTTATAATCTAGTTTTTTTCTAAGACTTTCTATGTTTTTCATGTTTTCTTTTAAATCCACACCTCTGCCATTATAGTATCTTAAATTTCTATAGATATTATATGAGGCAGACTTCAATATAGATTTAGATAGTTTAAGTCTTCTTTCATAATCATCATATGCCCTAACTTGATTTACTAGAAGGTGTCCACTTATATTTGGCTCTCTAGGATAGAAACTCCCCGAATAAAATCCATAATAATTAAAAACATGAACTATTATTTGTTTTTGAGATAAGAAGTTTAGTACCTTAGTGTTTAAACTTGTTTCTCCAAACAAATATATTTGATCTGTTATTTCAGATTTCAAATTTTTCTCTTCACCTTCTAAGCTTCTTACAATTACATTGTTATCTTTTCTCTTTAAATCTACATCTTTTAATATATAAAAAGTTTCACCCAATTCATCACTCCTATATATAGCAAAGTTCATAATAAGCACAACTTTTACAGAATGCCTTATTTATAGTTTCTGGTGGCAAGTTCATAATCAAAATTTCTTTAATATTTTCCATTACTTCCATAAGTTCTTCTTCTTCATTTTCATCTAAAAAAACTTCTTCTCTTTTTCTGAGGAGAGGATAGTCGATTATTCCTTTTTCAATATCTACTCCTTTGGACCTTAGAACCCATATATAGTATTTCAACTGCCATTTACCAGCATTATCTAGTTTTCTAGACTTTTTAACTTCATGGATAATCTTCCAATCTTTTAGAAAATCTATATTAATCATTTCATCTATCAATATAGATTTCTTTTCTCTATCATAAGAATTTTCATCTATGAGCTTTCCCATCTCAACTAATTCACTATTCTGCTCCATATTTATATCTCTTGAAAAATACCATAATTTTCTTTTGCATATAAAATAATAGTTAATCATTATCCCAGTAATCTTCATAATCTATCACCATATATTACTATCGTTATCTAGTTTATCTTCTATAACATTAGTTGTATCTTCTTCATTAGAAATAATTAAATAATTGATATTCAAAGATTCATATTCATTTATTGATTTCGATTCATTATTTCTTTGATTAAAGCTATAATATGGTATAGATATTTTATATTTATCTATCTCTGTTCTTGCCATAGCTTTTTCTTCTCTTGAATATCTTATCTCTTTATTAAATTTCAATATATCTATATTCTTATTTATTTCATCCTTATTTGTTTCAAATATATCTTTAGGTATTATTGATATATTGTTTATATTCCTAAACATGCGCCTTATTTCTGTCTTGTTTTTTTCGTTGACATATATAGACTTTAAATACTCTATAGTCCCTTCAATATCCTTGAAATATTCTGTATCTTTCAAGTTTCCAACTGTATAAGTCTTATCTATTAACTCTATTTTTTTGCTTTCACTTAAGGGCCCGTCTATATCTTTAATAATCTCTTTAGATAACTTAAATATATCTTTATCCACAACAAAACCAGTACCTCTAATTCTTTCCTCGCCTCCTGTAAATACATAAGCATTATAAGAGTCCTCAGTGAAACATCTTTTCCTATAGCATCTACCCAGTCTTTGAAATAATCCATTTATATCGGAAAGCTCTGTTATTAAAATATCAAAATCTATATCTAAGGATGCTTCTAAGATTTGAGTACCGATCCATATTCCTTTACCAGTACAATCTTTATCACCAAGTTTTATTATTTTATTTTCTTTTATTTGTCTATCTTCTTTAGTAAAGTAACTATGGATCAAATTTAAGTTTTCTATTTTTTCACTTTCTTTCAACTCTTTATATAAATCTTGAGCGGTTTTTACAGTATTGCAAATAACTAAAACTTTATTTTTAGATTTAGACTTTTCAATTATAAATTCCGGACTAATTAATCTGTCCAAGACTTTTAAACTATGTCTAACATTACTATCTTCTTCTATAAAAGGCTTTGGAGAAAGAAATTTTATCTCTTCTTTTTCTAAGAAACTCTTAAAAATAGGTGGGAAAGTAGCCGTTACTATTGAGAATTTACCGCCCATCTCAGTAATAAGTTTTAATCCATAAATCAAGTAAGCAACCAAATCTGGACTATACATTTGTATTTCATCTATTACAATTTTACTATAACTCAATGTAGCCAGTTTTAATTCAAACCCTCTATATCTATAGACAAAATCAAACAATTGATCAAGAGTTGTAATTGTTAAAGGTAATGCTAAGAGTTTTGTTCTATCAAAATATCTACTAAGCCCTTCATCTTCACTTCTTTTTATATATTCGCTAAAGCTATCAGAGTGAAGCATTCCTACCCTTTTATCCAGATTCTCTTTTACAATATCCTTTCTAATTCTGTCATATATTGCATTTATTGCTACTTTCAATGGCAATGTAAAAAAACCTTTATTATCACCTATCCATAATAATGCGGCCTCAGTTTTACCTGCTCCTGTTTGTG
>CAZRHX010000187.1:0-3618 GCA_964599855.1 uncultured Tissierella sp.
CACTATGTGGTTTTTTTAAGTCTTCAGCTTTTATTATATCTTCTATCAAAGCTTTAACACTTATAGAGGATATATCTCCATCTGACGTTTCAACAGCTGTATTAAAGAAGTATTTTAATTCAAATATCCCCCTCGGTGTTTGAACATATTTTCCATTTGTAGTCCTTGATATTGTAGATTCATGCATCTCTATATCTTCAGCTATTGTTTTTAAATTTAAAGGTTTTAAATATTTTTCTCCATTTATAAAAAAATCCATCTGATACTTAAGTATAGACTCTACTACTCTTTTAATAGTATTTCTTCTTTGTTCTATGCTACTAATAATCCAAGTAGCGGAATTTAGCTTTTGCGTTAAAAACTCTTTAGCTTTTTCATCTGAACTCTTTTCTATCAAATTCTTATAAAAAAGATTTATATTTAATCTCGGTCCTGCTGCTTCATTGACTTTAACTATATATTGTTCATCAATAAATTCAATACTTGCATCAGGAGTAATATATTTGGTACTTTCCAAAGTTTTATCACTAAAAGCTCTTCCAGGTTTTGGCTCTAATGTCTTTATATAATCTATCGCTTCTTGAATTTTATTTATATCCATATCTAACTCTTTAGATATCTTAGTTATTTTATTTAATCCCAAATCTTCTAAATGATTGATAATTATTTTTTCTACCAATTCTTTTATATCTCTTTTTTCTATTTGAAGCAATAAACATTCTTTTAAATCTACAGCCCCTACTCCAACAGGCTCTAATGATTGAACTATTTTTAAAGCTCTTTCTATTATCTCTACATTCATTTTTAATAAAGAGGATAGTTCTGATAGGTTTATTTTTAAATATCCATTTGAATCTAGATTTTCAATTATATATGTCGATACAAGTTTTATTTCTTCATTTAATTTCATAACTCCCAATTGCTCTAAAAGATGCTCCCTTAAAGATAGGGTATATGTTACAAAATTCTCATATCTTGTAGCTTCTTTATTTTTATCTATTTGAGCTATGTAGCTTATATCATCATATTTTTCTATATACTCTTTCCAGTCTATTTCATCTTCTTTGTTTTTATCTTTTTCTGTTTCTATATTGGAATCTTTTATCTCTTCTTTATTCACTTCTATTTCAAGTAGAGGATTTTCTACTATCTGTTCTTTTATATATTCATTTAATTCTAAGCTATTAAATTGTAATAATTTTATAGCTTGTTGTAACTGTGGTGTCATGGATAGTTTTTGAGTTTGCTTTAAGTTTAAATTGTACCCAACTTTCATAGATTTTCTCTCCTCCTC
Organism: uncultured Tissierella sp.; assembly: GCA_964599855.1. Lineage (GTDB taxonomy): Bacteria > Bacillota > Clostridia > Tissierellales > Tissierellaceae > Tissierella_A. The sequence continues at coordinate 1,295 of CAZRHX010000187.1, forward strand.
TATAATATCCATTATACCAAATAATTTTATAAGTAGAAAGCTAAAAAAAAAACACTCCAAAATTGGAGTGTTTAGCAAGGATCGCTTTCATCTACTGCATATCCGCCAGCTGCTAAGGCTTTTAATGCATCAGATAATCTATCTTCATTTACCATAACTATAGGACCAGTACAACCCATACCTGACTCTGCATAGATGTTGTTTTTCCAAAGTACAGTTACAGCATCATCTAGTTCCATAATATCAATTCCACCGATAGTACCTGTTACAATTTCTTTTGGTGGTACTTTCACTTCTTCTTCTTTTGCTTTAGGAGCAGCGTCTTTTGTAAGTTTTTCTATTATATCTTTTAGACCAGCTTTTTGCACCTTTTTAAACTCATCTTTAGATATATCTTTTAAACCTCCACGACTAAGATCTGCACCATAGTTTATAGCATTTGCTATAACTGGGCTCCCTGAAGCTCTAGAGATAATCAAAACAGTTCTATCTTGTTTTTCACCAATTCCTGGTCCATAACCGAAACCTTGGGATTCAAAACCTCCACCAGTTGTAAATGATGAGAATACTTTCATAAGAATATTTCCTGTAAGAGTATCAGTAATCATAACATCTGGAGTACCTAATAAAAGATCATTTCCTCTCATTACATATCCACCATCTGATCTAGAAGACTCTACAAAGTCTATGTCATATCCTTTTTCTACTAATTCTTTAAGCGCTTTTTCTACTTGCCTTGCACCATCTACATTTAAGATTCCAAGAGTTGGTTTTTCAATACCCATAGATTTAGCAGTTATGATTCCATGTATACCATTTCTTACCATAGCTTCTACTCTGTTTATTGCAGAAGTTCCAGTAGTAGTTGCTATAAACATTTCTTTTCCTTGTCCTGGAGTTATAACTCTACCTACAGTAGATACTCCTATAGGGAAATTATAGTGCATAGTAACACAAGAATCTAGTTCTCCACTATCTAAAAGTTCTTCCATTTTTTTATAACCTTCATCTTCGTTTTCTACAAGCTCTTGAGTCAGATCAGAATCCACCTTAGGTCCGATTAGAACTACTTCTAGAGAACTATCTCGCCTTTGAGCAAGTTCTGCACCTTTTACTACGTTTTCAGTGCCTAGCTCACTTCCAAGAGTTGTAATACCTACTCTTACCTTTTTACCAAATTGACCAGTTTCTATACCCTCAGCTATATCACTAAAGACTCTACCAATCATAGATTTTACATTGTTTTCTGACATTTTTTCACCCCTATTCCTTTAAGAGATGGGAAGCAAAATCTTTCATAGCTTCAGCTACTAAACCTCTTACCTTTTCTTCTGATATACCTTCATTTTCTTTTTTCATACCTTCGTTTTTAGCTAGTACTATAGAGATACCATCAAATAAGTTTGTCATTCTACCTAGGAATAAACTTCCTTTTCCTACTAACATAACTTTGTTTATATCTCCCGACATTATTTCATCTCTAGCGAATCCTAAATAAGGTACTCCTGATGGAATATGTCCTTGAGTTGGAGCCCAGCCTTCCATACCATGGTCTTTAATAAATCCTGGCATATCTTCTCTAGCTAGATCTCCTCTTTTTACTCCAAGTGCTGCTATCATTTTATAGTTTCCACTTGGTACATCTCCAGCACCAGCTGGTTTTGTAATATCAGGGTTTTGCATCTCTACTGAATATTCATCTATATCTGTAATTGTTAAGTCATTTCTATCTAATGGCTCTGTAACTAAAGATGTAATAACAGCTTGAGGTGATGAACCAGTTCCAACCTTATGTGTACCTACGATATCAGTTCTAAAGACAGGACTAACACCATCGTTTTCACTTACAAGCGTAGCGAAACCTGCTACCATATCTTCTAATACAGGAACGCCTTTTTTAATATGATCTTTAGCATTCATACCAAGCTTAGCCGTTGAACCTCCTGCTACTACCATTACATTTTTAAATGTTCCTGCTTGAACTAATGAAGCTGCAAGAACTATTGCATGAGTTGGAGCTGCACAGAAACCTCTTGTATCTGATCCTGTTGCATTTGTAAGTCCAGCGAATTCAGCTATAGCTTTTGCGAAGTTTCCTCCACCTCTTTGGTTCATATCTCCACAAGCTTCTTCTGAACACTCTATAACATAGTCTACTTCTTCTGGGTTTATGTTATTTTTAGCGATAAGATTTAAAGCTGTTAAAACTGCTGAAGCTTTTGCAACTAAGTTTTCAAATAATACATGTGCTGTAAGGTTTACATCTATATCATGGGCTCTCTTTACACAGCCTACTATTTTTCCATTGTCATATAGTGCTTCTG
>CAZRHX010000188.1:0-3608 GCA_964599855.1 uncultured Tissierella sp.
GAAGCTGAAAAAGTAATTGAATCTGGTGGACTCCACATAATAGGTACTGAAAGACATGAGTCTAGAAGAATAGACAATCAGTTAAGAGGACGTGCAGGTAGACAAGGAGACGCAGGTAGCTCTAGGTTCTTTATATCACTTGAAGACGATCTTATGAGACTCTTTGGTGGAGATAGACTTACAAGACTTGTAGAAACTATGAATATGCCAGATGATGAACCTTTAGAACATGGTCTATTGACTAGAACCATAGAAGGGGCACAAAAGAAAGTTGAAGGCAATAACTTTGGCATAAGAAAACATGTACTTCAATATGATGATGTAATGAACAAACAAAGAGAGATAATATATGGCGAAAGAAGAAAAGTCTTAGAGGGTGAAAGCCTTAAAGAAGATATAGCTAATATGGCTAAAAGCCTTATAGAAAACAATATAGAATTATATACAAATGGATCTCAGTATCCTGAAGAATGGGATTTAGAAGGCTTAGAAAATTATTTTAGAAAGATATTTGATTTTGAAAAAGGATTTTTAAAACAAGAAAATGTAAAGGCTATTACAAAAGAAGAGCTGACAGAAGATATATTAGAAAAAGCAAGATCTAAATACTTTAAAAAAGAAGAAGAGTTTGGTCAAGAGAAGTTTAGAGAAGTAGAGAGAATAATACTTCTTCAAGTAGTAGATAGTAAATGGATGGACCATATAGATGCAATGGATCAGTTAAGACAAGGTATAGGACTTCGTGCATATGGTCAAGAAGACCCAGTGCGTTCTTATCAAATGGAAGGTTTCGATATGTTTGAAGAAATGACAGCTTCTATATGGGAAGAGACTGTTGGTCTTTTATATCATGTTGAAAACCCTGAAAATGTAGAGAGAAAAAGAGTAGCCAATCCTACTAGATCCAATAGAGGCGAGGGAGATGTATCTAAGCCTATAGTAAAGGGAAAAAAAGTAGGAAGAAACGATCCATGTCCTTGTGGCAGTGGTAAAAAATATAAAAAATGTTGTGGGAAGTAGGAGGAAGGTATGAGAGATATTCATGGTGAAAAATCAAAGCTAAGTGATATAAAAGAGATGATAGAAGAGTTAGCGGTGTCTCTTTGACTTAGAATCTCTAAGGGAAAAAATAAAGGAAAATGAAAAATTGTCCTTTGAAGTCGATTTTTGGGACGATGTAGAAAAAGCTCAAGAGATAATGAAAGAAACAAAACATATGAGCAATGAAGTAAAAGTCTATGACAATCTGATAGCTAAAATAGAAGATCTTGAAGTCTTAATAGATTTAGTTTTAGAGGAAGAAGACTATAAAAACGACAATGAAATTGGAAGAGAAATGAAGGAGATATCAAAGCAGGCAGAAGGCTTTAAACTAAAAGCTCTTTTAAGGGGAGAATTTGATAAAAACAATGCTATACTCTCTATCCACTCTGGAGCTGGAGGTTTAGAAGCTCAAGACTGGGCTGAAATGCTCCTTAGAATGTATAGAAGATGGGCAGATTACAAAGAGTATGATATAGAAACCCTTGATCTTATAGCCGATACTGCAGGGGGAATAAAGTCTGTGACCCTTCTTATAAAGGGTTACAATGCATACGGCTATTTAAAGTGTGAAAAGGGCGTTCATAGATTGGTTCGCATCTCACCATTTGACAGCGCTGGAAAGAGACATACTTCTTTTGCAAGTGTAGATATATTTCCGCAACTTACAAAAGAGGTGGATATAGAAATAAATGAAAAAGATATAAATGTAGATACATTCAGAGCCTCAGGAGCTGGAGGCCAACATGTAAATACTACGGATTCCGCCATAAGGCTAACTCATATTCCAACAGGAATAGTAGTTCAGTGTCAATCAGAGAGGAGCCAACATTCCAACAGGGAAACCGCTATGAATATGTTGAAGTCAAAACTTATATTATTAAAAGAAGAAGAAAACAAAGAAAAAATAGAAGATCTTCAAGGAAACTATTCTCAAATAGCTTGGGGATCTCAGATTAGATCCTATGTATTTCATCCCTATAGTATGGTCAAAGATCATAGAACCAATGCCGAGATAGGCGACGTAGATAAGGTTATGGATGGGAGCATAGACTACTTTATAAATGAATGTTTAAAAGACAAAGTCTCTCTTTAAGAGAATTTGTCTTTTTTGTAAGATGATTTTTTACAATCATTTGACAGATATAGATTTTCATATAGTATAATAAAAGATAGCAGGAGAAAGGAAGAGGTTTTATTGGATATATTAGAAATATTGGTAAAAGAATTTAAAGTAGAAGAAAAATTTGTAGAAAACCTTATAAAATTATTGGATGAAGGCAACACAGTTCCATTTATAGCCAGATATAGGAAAGAGCAAACTGGAGAAATGAAAGATGAAACTATTCGTGATCTAGATGAGAGGTTGACATATCTTAGAAATCTAGAAACTAGAAAAGAAGAAGTTAAAAGACTTATAGGAGAACAAGAAAAACTGACAAAAGAGTTAGAAATTGAGATAAAAAAGGCTGATACCCTGCAAAGGCTAGATGACCTCTATAGACCCTTTAGACAAAAGAGAAGAACCAGAGGCTCAGTTGCAAGAGAAAAAGGCTTGGAGACTTTAGCTGATATAATACTCCAACAGGAAATCAAAGACCAAGAACTCAAAGAACTTCTACTTACATATATAGATGAAGAAAAGGAAGTAAAAGATGCCCAAGAAGCCTTAGCTGGTGCTGAAGATATTATAGCAGAGATGGTTTCAGACGATCCAGACTATAGAAAAGATATGAAAAAGAATATCCTTCAATCTGGAACTATAAAGTCTAAAGGCCTAGAAGAAGAGGATTCTGTCTATAGAATGTATTATGATTATAGAGAGCCTATAAGATCTATAGCAAATCATAGGATATTGGCTATAAACAGGGGTGAAAAAGATAAAAAACTAAAGATAAATATAGAAATAGATGAAGGCAGAATATTAGAATTACTAAATATCAAGATTTTAAAAAGAGATTCTACTACAAGTGAAATTATAAAAAGAGCTGTAGAAGATGGTTGGAAGAGATTGTTTTTTCCATCACTTGAGAGGGAGATCAGAAATGATCTTAAAGAAAGGGCGGAAGAAGATGCTATAAAAGTATTTTCTGAAAATCTAAAGCCCTTACTTATGCAGGCTCCTATGAAAGATAAAAATATATTAGCTCTGGATCCAGGATTTAGAACAGGTTGTAAAGTAGCAGCCATAGATGGTACTGGTAAGTTTCTAGATAAGGCAGTAATTTATCCTACTCATTCGGAAAAGATAGTAGAAAAAGCCAAAGAAACTTTAAAATCTTTTATAGGAAAATACAATATAGATATAATAGCCATTGGAAATGGTACAGCTTCTAGGGAAACTGAGAGCCTAGTTGCAGAAATCCTACAAGAATTAAATGATGGAATTTCTTATATAATAGTAAGTGAAGCAGGTGCATCTATTTATTCTGCATCTAAAATTGGAATAAAAGAATTTCCAGACCTTGATGTAACTATAAGGGGAGCTATATCTATAGGAAGAAGACTACAAGACCCATTAGCTGAACTTGTAAAGATAGAGCCAAAACACATAGGGGTAGGTCAAT
>CAZRHX010000189.1:0-3573 GCA_964599855.1 uncultured Tissierella sp.
CTACTCTTGTATTCGTTACATTATAATTAGCTTTTCTAACAGGAGTATAAGAAGAGTCTATAGCTATAGCGCCTACTGACGTTTCTTCATTTTTATTTTTCTCAGATGTAACATATCCTCTACCTTTAGATAATTCTAGTTCCATATATAGCCTGCCACCTTTGTTTACAGTTGCTATATAGTGGTCTTTATTTACCATTTCCACATCAGCATCCGGAACTATATCCCCTACAGTTACTTCTTGGGGTCCTTCTATATCTAAGATTAAGTTTACGGGCTCATTTGCAAATACTTTTGCAGCAATTCCCTTGATGTTTAAGATTAACTCTGGAACATCCTCCAGTACTCCTGGAACTGTTGAAAATTCATGAAGTACATCTTCTATTTTTATAGAAGATACTGCAGCTCCTGGTAATGAGGACAATAGAACTCTTCTCAGGGAATTCCCTAAAGTTGTTCCATATCCTCTCTCCAAAGGCTCTACTACGAATTTACCATATGTTCCATCATCACTTAAATCTAAGATTTCTATTTTCGGTTTTTCAATTTCTAACATTAATATAAACCCTCCTTTAGAATTTGTTGTTATAAGGACGAGGGTAACTAACTTCTAACTCTATTATTTAGAGTATAACTCAACGATTAAGTGTTCTTCTACTGGGATATCTATGTCGTCTCTAGTTGGTTCAGCCACAATAGTACCCTTTAAAGCTTCTAAATCTACATTTACCCATGCTACTTGAGTGCCATTATGGTTTTCTACCATAGCCTTCATTTTTTCACTTGATTTGCTTTTTTCTTTAACTTCTATAACATCACCTTGTTTTACTTTGTATGAAGGAATGTCTGTCTTCTGACCATTTACAGTAAAATGTCCATGAGTTACAAGTTGTCTTGCTTCAGCACGTGATTGAGCAAATCCTAATCTGTAAACAGCATTATCTAATCTAGTTTCTAAAAAATGTAATAGATTTTCACCCGTTATACCTTGCATTTTATCAGCCATATCAAAATACCTAAGCATTTGTGACTCTCTAATACCATAAAATCTTTTTACTTTTTGTTTTTCTCTTAACTGTAAACCATATTCTGTTACTTTTTTTCTAGACTGGCCATGTTGTCCTGGTGCATAATTTCTCTTTGACACTGGACATTTATCAGTAAAACATTTATCACCTTTAAGATAAAGTTTTAAACCTTCTCTACGGCACAATCTACACACTGGTCCTGTATATCTTGCCATTTATTTTACCTCCTAATTAAACTCTTCTACGTTTTGGTGGTCTACATCCATTATGGGGAATTGGTGTAACGTCTTTTATCATATTTACTTCTAACCCTACAGCTTGTAGTGATCTAATTGCCGCTTCTCTACCTGATCCAGGTCCCTTAACGAATACTTCAACACTTTTTAATCCATGTTCCATTGCTTTTTTAGCTGCTGTTTCAGCTGCTTCTTGCGCAGCGAAAGGAGTGGATTTTCTTGATCCTCTAAATCCTAATTGTCCTGCACTTGCCCATGATAGCACATTACCTTGTAAATCAGTTAATGTAACCATCGTATTGTTAAATGTAGAAGAAATGTGTGCTTGACCTCTGTCTATATTCTTGCGTGCTTTTCTTCTTACACGAGTTTGTTTACCTTTTTTAACTGCCATTTATTTTTCCTCCTTCACTACTTTCTCTTGGAGACTAATTTCTTAGGACCTTTTCTAGTCCTTGCATTTGTCTTAGTCTTTTGTCCTCTAACTGGTAATCCTCTTCTATGTCTCATACCTCTGTAAGAGTTGATTTCTCTAAGTCTCTTAATATTCATCATAACTTCTCGTCTTAGATCCCCTTCTACTGGATAGGTATCTATTAATTCTCTAAGTTTTGCTATTTCTGTTTCTGTAAGATCTTTTATTTTAGTGTTTCTATCTATATTGCCATTATTAATTATTTCTAAAGATCTAGATCTACCTATACCGAAAATATATGTTAAACCTACTTCAACTCTCTTATCTCTAGGTAAGTCAACGCCTGCTATTCTAGCCATTAAAGTTTGCACCTCCTATTATTTTACCTGTCTCTATATTAACCTTGTCTTTGCTTATGCTTTGGATTTTCACAAATTACCATTATTTTTCCATTTCTCTTAATAATTTTACATTTTTCACACATTTTCTTAACTGATGGTCTTACTTTCACTTAAATCCCTCCTATACTACTTGTTTCGCCAGGTTATTCTGCCTCTTGTCAAATCGTAAGGTGAAAGTTCAACAGTTACTTTGTCTCCTGGAAGTATTCTTATATAGTGCATACGAAGCTTCCCAGAAATATGGGCTAAAATCTCGTGACCATTTTCAAGCTCTACTTTAAATATAGTGTTTGGTAAAGCATCAATAACTGTACCTTCTACCTCTATAACATCTTTTTTAGCCATTCGGTTTCGAACCTCCTGTTCAACGGATTTAGATCTCTTTAATTAAAGGGTTCTAAAATTTTTCTTATAAAAGCATTATTTAGCTTTATTTTATTATCTAATTTATATTTTAACTCTGGAACTACAGTATTATAAACATCTAAATGCATAATCTTCTTTAGTTTGGGCTTATCTAGTTTTCTTAAGTCTCCATCTATTATTGACACATGCTTATCATCAATTATAGAATATACTAAAAAGACTCTTCCTTTGTCGCGACCAGCCTTGGACTTTACTACTTGCCCTATAGCTAGATCAGTACTTGAATCCATCCAATTCACCTCTAGAATTCTTCTTACTCAGATAAAGAATTGCTTATAGTTTCAAAAATTTCTTTTATTTCTCTTGTACCATCAACATCTAATATCAGACCTTTTTGTCTGTAGTAATTTATCAATGGTTCAGTTTGTTTGAAGTACACCTTGATTCTAGTGTCTACTGTTTCAATTTTATCATCTTCTCTTTGATATAATTCTCCACCATCTATATCACATACACCCTCTACTTTAGGAGGTAAATTTGTAACATGATATGTAGCACCACAAGTCTTACATACTCTTCTGCCTGTTATTCTCTCTACTAAAACATCCTTATCTGCTTGGATATTGACAACCTTGTCTAGCTTTATACCCATGTCATGTAATTCCCTATCTAAAGCTACTCCTTGTTCTATAGTTCTTGGGAAACCATCTAGTAAAAAACCATCCTTACAGTCTTCCTGTAGAAGTCTATCCTTTACCATAGAAATTACTAATTCATCAGGAACCAATAGTCCCTTATCCATATACTCTTTAGCTGAAATACCAAGAGGAGTATTGGACTTTATATTCGCTCTAAACATATCTCCTGTGGAAATATGTGGAAGTTTATTTTAAAAATCCTTTATAGTGTCTCATTAGCATCTGTGATTCTAATTGTTTAACTGTTTCAAGGGCCACACCTACAACTATTATTATAGCTGTACCACCGAAATTAAGATCCATACCAAATATCTTGGATAGTATAACCGGTAAAGTTGCTAACACTGCTAGGGATAATCCTCCTACAAATGTTATTCTTGAAACTACTCTATTTAAATACTCTGATGTAGGTCTTCCAGGTCTAATTCC
>CAZRHX010000190.1:0-3558 GCA_964599855.1 uncultured Tissierella sp.
GTCAGAGCTTACACTTATATTCTTACTATGGGTAGTGACGGACTTAAGAAAGCTTCTGCAATGGCTGTATTAAATGCTAACTATATGGCAAGTAAATTAAAAGATGATTACTATTTACCGATAGATACAATCTACAAACATGAGTTTGTTTTATCAGGATTAAAAGATAGATCATTAGAAGTTACTACTTTAGATATAGCTAAAAGGCTTATGGACTTTAATTTCCATCCGCCAACAGTATACTTCCCACTTATCATAAGAGAAGCAATGATGATTGAGCCAACAGAAACAGAAAGTTTAGAGACTATGGATGAATTTATAGATGCTTTAAAAACAATAGCTAAAGAAGCTAAAGAAGATCTATCTATATTAAAGAACGCACCTCATTCTACAGTGGTTAGAAGACCTGACGAAACTAAAGCTGCAAGAAATGTAGTTGTAAAATATAATCAAGAAGATTAATTCAAAATCAATATAGTAGTAGTTAAAAAATGAAAAATAAATAAAAAATGAGAAAGATAGGAGTCTATCTTTCTCATTTTTTATAAGTAGAGGTAGAAATAATGAAAAATAATAAAAAAATAATAAATATAATGCTGTTACTGATATTTATAACACTTGGTCTTATGGTAAGAAACACTTCGGAGGGAATTTTATTTGATGCAAATATATTAGAATTTATACATAATAATTCTAGTCCAATATTATTAAAGATTATGAAGGGAATCTCATATTTAGGATCTGAAAAGTTTATAATTCCCTTTATGATAACTATTGTAACTATAAGTTTAATCAGAAAAAATATAAGTCAATCAATATTTCTATTGGTAAATAGCTTAGGAAGTTTTACTTTAAATTTTTTAATAAAACAAGTTTTTCAAAGAAGCAGACCCTTTGATTTTTTTCTTGTAAAACAAGGAGGACTAAGTTATCCAAGTGGGCATGCTATGGTTGTTATGAGTATGTATTTAGCTATATTTTATCTTTTAACTAGAAATATGAAAGATAAAAACAAAGGTGTTTTAATAGGAGTTTTTATAGGATTTTATATAATCTTGATGGGTATAAGTAGACTATACTTAGGTGTTCACTGGCCAACGGATATAATAGGTGGCTATATATTAGGTTATCTACTTTATGATATAAGTAAAACAATAGTAAAAGAATAAAGCTTTAAATTATAATTGTTTTTATAAAAATAGTCTAGGAAAGACTAATCACAGTCTTTCCTAGACATAATATTTCTATTTACTGTAGTTCTAATCCAATCTTATCAATATATAGAAAACGGCTTTGCTTTCAGTATAGACTATTTTTGGAGATAGACAATACTGGCTTTTAAGTATTATAGATTTGATCTTTCTAAATTAACTTTAATGTGTTTAATCTAAAGTCTAAATACTATCATCTGCACATATATAAAGTATATTTATATATGTGCAATAATTAATGATTTGATTTTATAATACAATGCTTACATAATCAAGAATATAATAGTCAAGGGGAGTGAAAAACATGAGTTTAGTAAAAAAACATGTTTCAGGAATAATTTTGGCGATTATAATTTCATACATAGCAATATTTATTAGTTCATATATACCAAAAGGACTTATTAGTCCAGGAGTTTTTTCTTTACTTATAGGAATGGCTTTAAATCCTTTTTTAATGAAATTCCATTCATTAAAAGCGGGAGTAAAATTTACTTCTAAGGGAATTTTAAAAATTGCCATTATATTAATGGGAGCCACTCTTAGTTTTACACAAGTTTTACAAGTTGGTAAATATTCACTCTTTGTAATGATATTTACATTGGCAACAGCTTTTGGCGGAGGATACTATTTAGGTAAGCTATTTAAGATTAACTGGAAATTATCAAGTCTTATATCAGCCGGAACTGGAATATGTGGAGGCTCTGCAATAGCGGCCATAGCACCAACTATAGAAGCTGAAACAAAGGATATTGCCTATTCAATTTCAGCTACATTTTTATTTGATATATTAATGGTTATACTTTTCCCAATTGCAGGGAGATATTTTAATATGAGTGATCTAGGTTTTGGACTTTGGGCTGGAACAGCAGTAAATGATACATCTTCAGTTATAGCCGCAGGATACACTTTTTCTGATGCAGCTGGTAACTTTGCACTTATAGTAAAGCTTACTAGAACACTTTCTATAGTTCCAATAGTACTTATTTTCTCATATATAAATGAAAGAATAAAAGCAAAAAACAAGATAAAAGCTGATGAAATGATAAGACATCAAAAGGTAGATATAAAGAAAATATTTCCATGGTTTATAATTCTTTTCTTGGTAATGGTGAGTTTTAGAAGTATGGGATTTATATCAGATAATACTAGTATTTATATATCTTCATTGAGTAAGTTTTTCATGGTAATGGCCCTTGGTGCGATAGGACTTAATACGAATTTTAAAGAAGTTTCAAAATCAGGATTTTTGCCTATGATACATGGTTTTTTGATTTCTTTTTTGGTAGTTATAGTTTCCTTTCTAGTACAAAAGATGATGGGGCAAATTTAAAAAATAAATATTGATATGAAACAATGAAAACAAGAATTTACCCAGTTAAATAGGACGACTGGATAAATTCTTGTTTTATTATAAATTATAATAAGCAATCTTCTATGCTTTTTAAATCTAATATTCTAATAATGTTTTTATTGAAGTCTATAAGCCCTTCATCTTTCATGTTTACGAGTTCGCGAGAAAGTGATGGTCTAGGAATGTTTAACAATTGAGCCATCTTCTTTCTACAGTAAGGAAGCCGAATAGTTAAGGATCTTTGACATTTGTATTCCATAAGAATTATATTTGAAATCTTTTTTCTTAAACTGTCTAGACTTAGATTGCTAAGCCTGTCGTTTAGCATAAGAATTCTATTGGAAAGTACTCCCATAAAATTACTTATAATCTTCTCATCTATAGCCATAAGTTTTGTAATCTTTTCTTTTTTTATAAACATGACTCTAGATTTTTCATTTGCTAAAATAGTTGCAGGGTAAAGATGTTCTTTAGAAAAAACCAAGGCTTCACCAAATATATTACCGGAAGAAAAGTGATTTATAGTTACGATTTTCCCAGAAGGAAATGATTTATGAATTTCTATATCTCCTTCTAAAACGATGCCAAGACTATTACAATCGTCTCCTTCTATAGCTATTACATTATCTTTTTCATATGTCTTGATTGTATATGGAATAAGATCCAAGACTTCTTGTATTCTTTTTTTATCTATATCTTTAAACAAAACACAGTGAGAAAGACTTTCAAGTGACTTTTCCAAATGATTCACCTCTTTTTTTAATATATAGATATATTATATCATATGTCTATATATTAAAAAATCAATTAAAAGAAGTGAATACTATGAAAGTTCAATTTAGTAAGTATAAATATAATTGTAAATCTAGATGGATTTATCTATGGAATAAAAAACTCCTATAGTAGTGATTAAGAATAAATAGTTTGGGTAATATATAAAAGTATAAGAAAGATAAAATATTAGGAGGAATATAAAAATGGCATCAGAAAAATTAT
>CAZRHX010000191.1:0-3496 GCA_964599855.1 uncultured Tissierella sp.
ACAATATTTGCATCTTAAATTACATCTATCTGTAAGTGAGATCCTTAGATAATTTATTTTTCTTCCAAAAGAATCTTTCATAATAATCACCTTTTTCTTTAGTCTCTTAATTATATTATACACTTTTTAAACTAAAAAGGTAAGTTTCCTTGGTTATAGACCAAGAGAACTTACCTCATCATATATCTTTATAGATCCACCTTTTATTACTCTTGTAAATATAACACTATTGGACAGAGAGCATTTTTCCCTAGCTTTAGCCAGCTTACACTCTTTAAAACATTTCTTCCCAATAATAGTAACTTCTTGAATAGTTTCTCCTATCTTTAATCTTTCACCTACTGATAGTTCACTTGCACTTAATCCTTGAATTACTAAGTTTTCATAAAATCTAGGCAGACACAAACCATCAAGTTCTTCCTTGTCTATAGAGTCTCTTATTTCTTTACTCAATATGGATACTTGCTTTTCTTTGTCTTTCACAATATTGTCATTAGATATTTCCAATTCCCTATAGATAACAATCTGTGTAAGACTGTCTATTTTACCGTTCTTGTCTTTTACTTTAATCGATGTTACTTTTATTAAAAACCACCTCTATATATTTATATCTTAATATCATATTTTTTTGAAACACACTACTGATTCTTCTTAAGAATCTATATGAATTATTTTTCCTGTATCTATTAACTTATATCCTCCAAGTTCCAATACTCTTTTTTCAAACTCTTTGGATGAAAGAGCTTTTATAAAAGTTTTTATTTTTTCATCTTCTAACATGTCTGTTTCTACTAGAAAGTCATAGTCTTCATACGTCACTTCTGAAAAGTCTAAATCCATGGCTTTAGCTGCAGAATATATTCCAAGGCCTACAGTTTTTTTCCCATCTTTGACAGCTGACGCCACTGCCATATGAGTATTCAACTCTCTTTTATATCCCTTTATCTTTTCTGGCTCTATATCTTCTAGTTTAAGATGATAGTCAAGTAGTACTCTTGTGCCTGCTCCTCTTTGTCTATTTACATATGACACATCTGCTTTTAATAGATCTTTAAAGTTTTTTACTAAATCCTTATCTTCTTTTTTTACTATAAAGCCCTGTAGTCTTTTAACTCCCTTTATTAAAGATATCTTCTTTCCTTTAAAATATTTCTTGGTATAGCTTATATTGTATTCTCCTGTTTTTTCATCCAAAAGATGGATTGGCGCTATATGACATTCTCCTCTTCTCATAGCCATAATTCCACCCATACTGCCTACATGACCTGATGAAAGATGTGTCATATCTCCTAATATATCCATTATTAGATCATGACTTCCTATAGAAACTACTGTTTCTTTTATTTCTCTTAGGGATTTTAAAAGTTTTACATCTATCTCTTCCCCTGCTTCTACTCCTTCAATGTTTTGAGGAATCATACCAATCCCATCAGCTTTTACAAGGCTCATAGTAACTCCAGCTCCTGTAGACAATGGTGTCGCTATAAGTCTATCGCCTACTTCTCCCAAGTTTACCCTTATAAGTTCCCTGTTTTTAAGAGAAGACACTATACGTTTTGTAATAGTAGCCTTTGTAATCTCTTCACTTTCTTCTTTTATACCTAAAAACTTTTCTATTAAAGGTTTTACAAACTCTTGGAAAACTAAATAACTGGACACCGGATAACCAGGTAGACCTATTACAGGTTTCCCTTCTATTATTCCAAGTATGGTAGGTTTACCAGGTTTTAAAGCTATACCATGAACTATTACTTGTCCAAGTTCTCTTATTATACTGGCAGTATAGTCCTTGCTGCCTGCAGAAGAGCCTGCATTTATAAGTAGCATGTCATTTTCTTTTACCATATTTAATATATTTGTTTTTAATAGCTCATAATCATCTTCTATTGGAGAATGCCTAAAAGCTTCTCCCCCTAATTTTAAAATCTCTGCTTCAAAAACTCTAGAATTCGAATCAATTATATTGCCTAATTTTAGTTTGTTTAAATCTTCAACTATCTCAGAACCCGTTGGTAGTATACCTATTTTGGGCTTTTTAAATACCTTTATCTCTCCTACTCCACCAGACAATAAAGCTCCTATGTCAATAGGTCTTATATGATGGTTTGAAGGTATTATCATCTCAGTTGCAACTATATCTTCTCCGATTTGTCTTATATGTTGCCAAGGATAAGATGATTTTATGATCTGTACCTTTCCTTCAGAGGTCTCTATTACATCTTCAATCATAATAACTGAATCAAAAGGTTCTTTTATTATATTGCCTGTATTTATATAGTGAAAGTCTTTATCCTCTTCTAAAGTCACTGGATTTATTTCGCTTGCATTAAGAGTTTTATCTGAAATAACTGCTATTCCATCCATAGCAGCTGCATTATAATTTGGAGATGAGACTACTGCATTTATCATATCAAAACTTATTCTATCTAAACTTTCTAATGTTTTTATATATTCAAATTGTGGTTTTATATCTAATTTATTAAAGTATTTATCTTTTGCTAAATCTACATCCATATTATCTATATATATATTTCTTTTCAACGCTTTGACCCCCTTATTGGAGAAGAAAAACTGTTCTCTCTTCACCTTTATATATTCCCTCTTCATGTTTTTCTAAAAGTATATAGCCATCAGAGTTTTTCAGAAGGCTTATCATAGAGCTCTTTCCAAAGTTAGGAGTAGCAATATATTCGCCATTTTCTCTTCGTAAGTTTACCATTTGATAAGTGAGCTTTCCAGAAGATGATGGAAAGTTAAAATCCATTGTGGCCTTTATTTGTGGTTTTATTTCTTTTATATGCATTTTTTCTTTTACATATTCTTCTACAATAGCTTTAAAGATTATAATCGAAGAAACTGGGTGACCTGGAAGACCAAATATTAGTTTTCCTTTACCTTCACCTATAATTGTTGGTTTCCCAGGCTTTATAGATAGACCATGAACAAACACTCCTCTTCCTTCAAAACTATCTATTACATCTTTAGTAAAGTCTCTTGTTCCAACTGAACTTCCACCAGATATTAAAACTATATCTGAAATCTTTATTGCTTTTTCTACTTCATTTTTTAAAAGCTCAAAATTATCTCTTACAATGGTCTTTCCAGTTACTTCTCCACCAAGTTTTTTTACTGCACCAAAAAGAGCATAGGAGTTTATATCTCTTATCTTCCCCAATTTTAACTCTTCATCTATAGAGATTATTTCATCACCAGTTGAAATAATATAAAACTTTGGCTTTCTATATACTTTTATCTTTTCTTTGCCAAGTGCTCCAAGAAGTCCCATTATCTCTGAACTTATCTTTTTACCCTTTTCTAAAATAAGACTTTCCTTTTTTACATCGTCACCTTTATAGATTATATTTTCACCATTAGATATTGGCTTATTTAACAGCAGAGTATCCTCATCTAGCTTTTCTATATTCTCTATCATTATTACTCCATCAGAGCCCTTTGGAACCATAGCTCCTGTAGGAACATACACCGCATCACCCGA
>CAZRHX010000192.1:0-1065 GCA_964599855.1 uncultured Tissierella sp.
CCCAACTCTTTTTCTTCCCATTCTCCACTAAACTCAGGAAACCTCAATTCTGGTAGCAATCTTTTTCCCAATACCTTCACCTCCTATATACCTAACTCTTTTAAGTATATTTCTAGCTCTTTGTCTATTTCTTCTATCTCTTTATCTATCTCTGAAAGCCTAGTCTTTACTTCTTCTATATCTATCCTTTCTTCCTCTTCAAATGTATCTACATATCTTGGTATGTTTAGGTTGTAGCCATTTTCTTTTATCTCTTCTAGTCTTGCGCTGTGAGAGTATTTTTCTATTGACTCTCTCTTTATATAAGTTTCTATTATCCTATCTACATCACTATCTCTAAGTCTGTTTTGGTTTCTATCTTTTTCAAACTCGCTTGATGCGTCTATAAAGAGTACTGACTCGTCTTCTCTTCTGCACTTTTTAAAGACAAGTATACATGTTGGTATGCTTGTACCAAAGAATATGTTTGATGGCAGTCCTATAACTGTGTCTAGATAGTTTTTTTCTTTTATAAGATGCTTTCTTATTACTTCTTCTGCTCCACCTCTAAAAAGTACTCCATGAGGAAGTACAACAGCCATAGTTCCTGAGTCAGACAAATGGTCTATCATGTGTTGAACAAAGGCATAGTCGGCTTTGGATTTTGGTGCAAGTCTTCCGTAAGCGCTAAATCTTTCATCTTGCAAGAATGATTTGTCTGAACTCCACTTTGCACTGTAGGGTGGGTTTGCTACCACTGCGTCAAATATCATTCCCATATGTTCTGGATCTTCTAGTGTGTCTCCATTTTTTATTTCAAAGTTGCTATAGTGTATATCGTGAAGGAGCATATTCATTCGAGCTAGGTTGTAAGTTGTTGCGTTTAGTTCTTGCCCGTAAAACTTACCTACTTTTGCTTCTCTTGCTACTCTTAAAAGAAGTGATCCCGATCCGCACGTTGGGTCGTAGACAGATTTGATTTCTTTTTTATCTGCTGTTACTATCTTGGCTAGGATTGTACTTACTTGTTGTGGAGTGTAGAACTCTCCTGCTTTTTTTCCAGCTGTTGCAGCAAACTGACCTATC
>CAZRHX010000192.1:1075-3488 GCA_964599855.1 uncultured Tissierella sp.
TTTTCCCCGCATTTGAGGCATACATACTCATTAAGTATTCGTAAGCATCTCCGAGTATATCTATCTCAACATCATCAAGCAAGAAAGGTATATCGTTTACACTAGCTAGGATTTTCGCCATGAGTTTAGATCTAGCTTTGACATCTTTTCCCAGTCTTGAAGATGAAAGGTCCATGTCGTCAAATAAATGTTCAAACTCTTCTTGAGACTCTTGTCCAAGAGTTGACTCAGTTACTTTTTGTATGGCTTTTGTAAATAGTTCGGTGTCAAAGTTTCCACTTTCACCTTTTCTTATCTCTTCTATCATAGATGAAAACAAATACTTTGGCTCTATTAGGTATCCTCTTTGACTTATTACTGCTTTTTCAAGTTCTTCTCTATATGTTTCGTCTTCCCAAGCTTCTTTATAGTTTATTCCATCTTCTTCAAGTAGACTTTTTACTCTTTGTTCTACTTTTTCTGAAAGATATCTATAGAATATTACTCCTAGTATATAGTTTTTAAATTCACTAGCGTCCATCTGTCCTCTTAAAGAGTTTGCCATGTCCCATAGTTTTTTATGAAGTTCTTCTTGATGAAATCTTTGTTTTTCGTTCTTTGTCATGTTTGCTGTCCTCCTGATTTATGTCACTTAAGCATATTTACTTGTGTTTTCAAATATAAAGTTTTCTATCTTCTTTGTGAGTTTTATCTTCTCCATAAACTTTCTTCCTTTTAAAGATTCAGATATATTTTCACGGTCTACTATTCCACTAAACTCGTATTCTTCTATAAAGTCTTTTACCTTATTGTTTGATACTTCCATGTCTTGTGAGAAACTATCTATCTCTTTTTCTCTTTTAAAGGCTTCAAATTCATTGTATGAATTGTCTATTGAGTCCTTGGAAGTAAGAGTTGGTACTACTTTGGTTAAGAACTCTTTGAGCAGGTCTACCTTGTATCTAAGTTCTACACTGTCTGCTCTATCTAGTTCTACTATTATCTCTTTTACATCTCTATCTCTGTTTTCTTCGTTGTCCAGATCTATATTTCTTATCAAGTTCATTATATAAGAGACGTTTATTTTATCCGTATGCATAAGCTCTAGTGCAAAGTCCACATCGTCCAGTATAGATACCGTTTCCCTTGCTCCTCTTTGCTTATCACTTATACTCAGGTATTTACTTTTATAGTCTTGGTATTCTTGATCGCTTATGCCGAGTTTTTCTTTTGTAAATTCAAATTCATCAAAAGTTTCAAGTCTTACAAGATATTTAGTCAGTTCCCTGAAGATTATGATAAACTCTTTTTGCATCTTTTCATCGTACATACTGTCTATTGAACTTGGAGCAGGTGCTATCTTTATCAATTTCTCAAGATAGGCTTTAAATAGTTCTAGATATTCTTCAAAAGATGCTGCTAGAACTGTGTCTACATTGTCTGTTTTAGAAAATATTCTTATGGCTTCATCTGTATCTTCTTTTAAATTTCTAAAGCAAATTATATTTCCGTAAGGTTTTTTTGTCATTCTCTCCACTCTATTGGTTCTAGAGTAGGCTTGAAGAAGTTCATGGTGTTTTAAAAACTTATCTACATAAAGTATGTTTAACTTTTTAGAGTCAAATCCTGTTAAAAACATCCTAACTACTAAGAGTACATCTATCTTGGCTGTTCTAACTTTCTTGTCTACATCAGCTCTATAAAGATCGTAATTATTTGTTGAAAAGTTAGTGTCAAACATAGAGTTATAGTCTATTATCATTCTTTCCATGCTCTCTCTTGAGTGTTCCACCTCTGTTTGATATTCACCTTTTTCTTCTAAGTCTTCATTGGCTCCATAGGTAAATATTCCCGCAATCTTTAAGTTATAGTCCAATTTTTTAAACATATCATAATATTTTATCAATACATCTATACTATCCACTGCAAACAGAGCATTGTATCCTTTTGATTTAGACTTTCTATTGTGAGTTTCTATTATATATTTTGCTATCAATTCTAGTCTTTCTTCATTGTCCCAAACTTCTTTTTTGTTTATTCCAGGAACTTTGGTCAAATCACCCTCGTCTATATCTGCGTCAAATGTCTTTATATAATCCACTGAAAATCCCAATACATTTCCATCGTGTATAGCGTCTTTTATAAGATAGTGATGAAGACATGTTTCAAATATATCGGCTGTAGTTCTTCCGTCTTGTGCTTTGTTTTCTATAAGTCTAGGCGTGCCAGTAAATCCAAAATATTGAGAGTTTTGGAAGTGTCTGTTTATATCTCGGTGCATCTTACCAAATTGAGTTCTGTGACATTCATCTATTATAAATATAACTCTTTTGTCCTTGTAAGGCTCCATAGTTTTTTTATATCTTTGTAAATTTACTGCATTTGCCATCTTTTGTATAGTTGTTATTATAAGTGGTTTGGTTAGATCTTTTAT
>CAZRHX010000193.1:0-3475 GCA_964599855.1 uncultured Tissierella sp.
TAAACCATGCCATGGTTCCTCCTGCCACTATAAGTACTGCTAAAAGTATTGCTGATCCTATCATCCACTTTTGCTTTTTCATTTTGCTACCTCCTTATTTTTTATGAATCTTGGAAATAGCAACTGGCTACCATCTGTTGAGAAGGCCCTATAGTTTTGCGTCCTTAGATTTCTCTAAGTTTGCCAAATGATTTGTTTTATTTTGTTCCATCTAGAAGGGTTACCCTTCTAGATGGAGTTTTTATTTATTTGTATTTCATCTTTAATATATTTAGCTTTATTTGATCTTATTCTAATCCTAATGCTTCAAATTCTGCTTCTTGTTCTGCAATTATAGCTTCTACATCTGCTTCAGTTAACATTTCTTCTGCAGGTTCTGCTCCTTTTGCACTATATGGTTTTATTGTTGGGAAGCTTACGCCCCACTCTGCTTGAGCTGCACCATGAGTTGCTTGTATAGCTTCTGCATTAATAGTTATATCTAATTTTGCACCTTGATAAGTGTTGTCCATAGTTTTTCCATCGAAACAAATTCTATTACAATTTAGTAATGGTTGAGTATAGTGACCTGGATGTACTATTCTATTATAGTAGAAATATTCACCTTTTTGTGTCCAACCATCCAGTAGATTAAATCTACCTGGCCCATTTATACCATATCTTAATACATCTGTACTTTGTCCGCCATCAAATACTGCGTCTGCTTTAATTCTTATATAGGCTTTTTTAGTTCCTGTGTTTTTAACATAGATTATTTTCTCGTAGCAATCTCCAGGGTTTACATTAGGAGCGCCTTTGAACTTGTCTATTAATTTAATATCTACTGTTCCTGCTGTAAACTCATTTACTACTGGATCTGCTGTAGCTGTAAACCATGCCATGGTTCCTCCTGCCACTATAAGTACTGCTAAAAGTATTGCTGATCCTATCATCCACTTTTGCTTTTTCATTTTGCTACCTCCTTATTTTTTATGAATCTTGGAAATAGCAACTGGCTACCATCTGTTGAGAAGGCCCTATAGTTTTGCGTCCTTAGATTTCTCTAAGTTTGCCAAATGATTTGTTTTATTTTGTTCCATCTAGAAGGGTTACCCTTCTAGATGGAGTTTTTATTTATTTGTATTTCATCTTTAATATATTTAGCTTTATTTGATCTTATTCTAATCCTAATGCTTCAAATTCTGCTTCTTGTTCTGCAATTATAGCTTCTACATCTGCTTCAGTTAACATTTCTTCTGCAGGTTCTGCTCCTTTTGCACTATATGGTTTTATTGTTGGGAAGCTTACGCCCCACTCTGCTTGAGCTGCACCATGAGTTGCTTGTATAGCTTCTGCATTAATAGTTATATCTAATTTTGCACCTTGATAAGTGTTGTCCATAGTTTTTCCATCGAAACAAATTCTATTACAATTTAGTAATGGTTGAGTATAGTGACCTGGATGTACTATTCTATTATAGTAGAAATATTCACCTTTTTGTGTCCAACCATCCAGTAGATTAAATCTACCTGGCCCATTTATACCATATCTTAATACATCTGTACTTTGTCCGCCATCAAATACTGCGTCTGCTTTAATTCTTATATAGGCTTTTTTAGTTCCTGTGTTTTTAACATAGATTATTTTCTCGTAGCAATCTCCAGGGTTTACATTAGGAGCGCCTTTGAACTTGTCTATTAATTTAATATCTACTGTTCCTGCTGTAAACTCATTTACTACTGGATCTGCTGTAGCTGTAAACCATGCCATGGTTCCTCCTGCCACTATAAGTACTGCTAAAAGTATTGCTGAGCCTATCATCCATTTTTGCTTTTTCATTTTGCTTCCTCCTTTTATTTTGTATTAAATGTTTGCGGCTAGGCTACCAGTTTTAAGGCCCTTTAGCTTTGCGTCCCTTGATTTCCCAAGGTTTGCCATTTATATTATGGAGACCACGGTTTATCCGGAGTAAATGGTAATGAGTTTATTTTCCATACTTTTTTAAAAGCCTCATTGTTTATTTGAACTCCTTCTGCTACCGTTTTAAGATTAAATTCTGCTCCATCATATTCTGGTGTTTTTGAAATATTTATACTTTTTACTAATGCACTCGTTGCTTGATTTTCATTGAGATAATATTTAAAGTAGTAATATCCATCTGCTTGTTTGCTTGTCCAATCTTCTGAGTTTAAAGATAATTCTACATTTGAAACTGAAAGGCTATGATCACTCCATTGGGGTATTAGCCTAACCCTTACATATGTTTTCCCAGTTCCAGAACTTTTAACTCTTGCATTCGTATCCAATACTGAAACATCTATAGTAGATAGGGCCGTTTTAATTGGAGTTTCTTTTTTCCCAGACCCATCAGTACTTGTTGAAAACCATGCAAATGTATTTCCTGCCACTGCAATCGATATCAGTAAAATGGTGGACATTATCATCAGTTTTTTTTTCATATTTATCCATCCTTTATTTACAAGTTTATTCTTTTTTTCTAATTAACTTAGGTATAAGTATCCAAGCTATTCCCATTATAACTAAAAGTGCTATTGCTATAGGTTGTGATAAGAGTCGAAATATCATCCCTATAAATGGAATTGAAAAGATAACTTTCCCAATCAATCTATCTTTTTCTAATGGATTTGGATCATCTGTATTATTTGCATCTCCACGTGTTATAAATGTATTTCCATCATTTTGTATATCTACTACTCTATGCGTTACCTTAGCATCTGTATTTTTAGTGTAATAGCTAACTATATCTCCTATTTGAATTTCATTTGGAGGTACTTCTTTTACTATCAACATTGAATCTATCTTTAAAGCAGGTAACATGCTTCCGCTTTCTACTATATATATTCTATGACCTAATATTGAAGGCTCCATACCGGTAAGTCTGGATTGAGCAGTTATGAATATAAAGAATACCATCACTAACATGAAAATTATAAATAAAATATTTGAAATAACTTTAATTACTTTATTCTCTTTTTTTTCTTGTTTTGTATTCATATCTTTATCTATTCCATCTACCATTTTAAGCCTCCTTGAAATTTATTTTTTATTACTTAGAATAAAACCATGAATGGTTTGTGCGTATATAAGATATAGATCCCGATTTATCTAAATCATCTTCTGTTATCGAAATGTTTTCATTTACTATATTTACCAACTCATAGTTCATTGGAATTATTGTAGAGATTTTATAATTTCCTGCTTCTAGACCTTTTATAGTTATAGATTCACCATTTTTAAGACTTACTGTATATAAACTTCCATTAGGGCCATCTATAAATATATCAAACTCTGTACCATCGGAACCTTTAACTGTGTTACTAATCTTTATACTACCTTTTGCTTCTTCTTCCTCTTCTTCCTCTTCTTTTTCTTCTTTTTCTTCTTTATCTTTCTTTTCCTTGTCTTCTTTTTCCTTGTCTTCTTTTTCTTTCTTTTCCTTGTCTTCTTTTTCCTTGTCTTCTTTTTCTTTCTTTTC
>CAZRHX010000194.1:0-3454 GCA_964599855.1 uncultured Tissierella sp.
TAGCAGATCCGCCCATATCACAATACATAGTTTCCATACCTGAAGCAGGTTTTAAAGAATATCCACCTGAGTCAAAAGTTAAACCCTTACCAACTAAGGCAAGCTTTTTATCAGAAGATGGATCTCCTTCATAAGTCATAACTATAAATTTAGGTTCTTTTTCAGATCCTTCGGCCACTGATAAAAATGCTTTCATATCCAATTCTTCTATCTTCTTTTTATCGAATACCTCAACCTTAACTCTAAGATTTTCTAAATGCTCCTTTGCTTTATTGGCTAAAATTTCAGGATACATATTCATTGCTCTTTCATTTACCAAGTCGCGGCTTAAAAATATAGCATCTACAAGAATTTCTATTTCTTTTACAGTAGCTTCTAACTCTTCTTTGTTATTAAATTCTATATTTAAATATACTCTATTCAAATTAACTTTATTTTTCTTTTCGCTTAAATACTTATCAAATGCATATTCAGATTGAAGAAATCCTTCTGTTATTGTTGCTATGACATCTTTAGCATCTAATCCAAATAACTCCTTAATTTCTACTTCTATTTCCTCTATTTTAAATTTCGATAATTCTTTAGCTGCTTTAAAAAAAGCTTTTCTTAAGCCATTAAGATTTACTTTGTCTTTTTTACCTAAACCTAAGAAAAGAATATTTTCTCCCTTTAAAGAAAAATCTCCATAAACTTCACCAGATTTACCTTTGAAAAGTTCTTTTTCTTTAAGAAAATCAAAAAGTTCCTTACCAGTTTTTATTGATTCCATATCTTCATATACAGTTACTAATTTAAAGTTACTTCCTTTTCCTATAATAAATTCCATTCAAAAACCCCACCTTTTATATATTTATATACTAAGTATATCAGAAACTAATTATATATTCACTATATTTGATAAAAATAAGAAAGGTCGATATTTTAATAGTAATTTTTTTTTTATCAAATATAGTGTATAATCATATAAATATATGATAAAGGAGAAAACTATGAGAACAGGAGTAGATATAGTAGAGATAAAGAGAATAGAAAAGATAATTATCTCAAAGAGGGAATCTTTTCTTAAAAAGATTTTTACAGATAGAGAAAGAGAGTATATTATAGAAAAAAACTATAAGCCTAAAACAATATCTGGAATGTTTGCAAGTAAAGAAGCAGTATCTAAACTTATAGGTAGCGGAATTGGTGAATTGGCTTGGAGAGATATAGAAGTTCTTTATGATAAAAACGGAAGACCCTTCATAAATAAAGGAGAAAAAATAAAAAAATATCTAGAGCAACTAAATTTAAACTCTATAGATATATCTATTTCTCATGAAAGAGAATATGCTATTAGTTTTGCTATAGGTTTTTTAAAATAACAACTATAAGTTGATAATTGTTATTTTAGCTTTTCTAGATAGAAGCTTAGTGTTATAATATATGTAGCTTTTTCATCGATATTATTTAAAGTAATGAGGAGAAATGGATATGAAATACTTAGAAGAGACAAGACCGGCTATAGTTGAAATAAATTTAGATAATTTAAAATATAATATTAAAAACATAAAAAAGCATACGAGTAAAGATACGCTTATTATGGCAATAGTAAAAGCAAATGGCTATGGGCATGGAGCTGTAGAAGTTTCAAAAACATTCCTGGAAAATGGTGCAGATAAATTAGGAGTTTCGATTTTGCAGGAGGGAATAGAGCTTAGAAAAGCAGGTATAAAGGCACCCATTTTAATATTGAACTATACTTCAACTACATTGTACGAAAATATAGTAAAATATAATCTAACACAAAATATATATAGTTATAGAGAAGCCAAGGAACTATCTGATGTGGCAGTTTCACTTAAGAAAGATATAAATATTCATATAAAAATAGACACTGGAATGGCTAGAGTAGGTTTTTATCCAGATGATAAATCCATAGGTGATATAATAAAGATATCTAGACTTCCCAACATAAAGATAGAAGGAATATTTACTCATTTTGCACGAGCAGATGAAGAGGATAAAAGTTTTACTGACTTACAGTTTAAGAGATTTATAGATATAATAGAAAAACTTGAAGAAAAGGGACTTTATATAAAGATAAAGCATGCATCTAACTCAGCCGCTTTAATAGATATAGAAAAATATAGTCTAAATATGATAAGACCTGGAATAATATTATATGGTCATTATCCTTCAGAAGAAGTTAATAGGGAAAATATACATATAAGACCTGCTATGACTTTAAAGTCAAGCGTATCTCATGTTAAAACTGTAGAAGAGGGAAGTGGAATAGGTTATAACCATTTATATATAACAAAAGAAAAAAGAAAGATAGCCACTCTTCCAATAGGATATGCTGATGGATATTCAAGAAGACTCACAGGGAAAGCCCAAGTCTTTATAAATGGGAAGAGGGTAGAAGTAGTGGGAAAAATTTGTATGGACCAGATGATGGTAGATGTAACAGATTTAGAGGATGTCAAAATAGGTGATGAAGTTGTTTTATTTGGATATGAAGAAGAAAATCATCCTAGCGCAGAAGAAGTTGCAAATTGGTTAGGAACAATAAATTATGAAGTTGTTTGTATGGTCAGTAGAAGGGTACCTAGAGTATATATTAAAAATAATAAACTTAGCCATGTAATCGATTATCTTTCATATTAGAGATTGATTTTAAGCCTTTAAATGGTTGACAGAGGGGTCTAGATAAAGATATAATTATTTTGCATGTTTATTTTATTGATTATATGTGTATAATTAAAAAAAGGGGGGAAATTTATGATTGAAATTGATCAAAGAATCCCAATGAAATATAGTGTACATAATTATTTTGCTTTAGAATATTTTAAATTGTATTTTGAACAAAGATGTAATAGAGACATTTATGAAACGAGCTTATTAGGAAGTGAGAAGTTGTGATAGTTAAGAGAGGGGATGTTTTTTACGCAGACTTAAGCCCGGTAATAGGTTCAGAACAAGGTGGAGTTCGTCCAGTAGTTGTTATCCAAAATGACATAGGCAATAAATATAGTCCAACAATCATAATATCAGCAATTACATCTCAAATAAACAAAGCAAAACTACCAACCCATGTAGAAATATTGGGTCAAGAATATGGTCTTCCTAAAGATTCAGTGGTCTTGTTAGAACAAATTAGAACTATTGATAAAAAAAGACTTAGAGAAAAAATAGGAAGATTTGACAAGAATATGATGAGACATATAGACGATGCATTGACAATAAGTGTGGGTCTTGGCTCTCTTAGGTAAAATGATTATACATATAAAAGGTCTATATTAGATATCTAATATAGACCTTTTAAAATTAAAAAATTATTATCTTTTAAATTATAGAACTTTGTGATACAATACTTATAATTTAAAAGATAATAAAACATACTAAAATACTATGAATTGGTAGAGTATGGTATATCATGTATTCTAGAGAGGGTTCGATAGGTGTAAAGAATCTA
>CAZRHX010000195.1:0-3434 GCA_964599855.1 uncultured Tissierella sp.
TTTAAGTCCTCTTATAAGTTCTAAAGTTTCAAGAGAAGTAAATCCTCCAACTTCTGGTGTTCCAGTTCCTGGTGCATAAGCTGGATCTACAAAGTCTATATCAAAAGTAAGGAAAGTTTTATTATCTCCAACTCTTTCAATAACTTGTCTTATAGTTTCTTCAAATCCCATTTCTCTCATTTTATGAGATGGAATAAGTTTCAATCCAAGTTCTGCTGCCATTTTATGCTCATCTGGATCATATAGGGAACCTCTCATGCCTATTTGAATAGATTTTGAAGGATCTATAAGACCTTCTTCTATAGCCCTTCTAAAAGGTGTTCCGTGGTTATATTTTTCACCAAATACTTCTTCGTTTATATCTGCATGTGAATCAAAATGAACTAAAGAAACTGGACCATGTTCCTTAGCTACCGCTCTTAATTCAGCAAGTGTAATAGAATGGTCTCCTCCTAGTGAAATAGGAATAACCCCCGCTTCCACTACCTTGGTTAACTCTTCTTCTATTCTTTCATAACTTGGTAATATATATCCTGGAACTATATTTATATCTCCATAGTCCCCACCCTTTAACTCATCTAATATATTGATCTCTAAAATTACATTGTTTGGTTTTATCATTGCTGAAATATTTCTAATTCCTGAAGGGCCAAATCTTGCTCCTGTTCTAAAAGAGCTAGCTGTATCAAAAGGAATTCCCACTATCGCAAAATCCAGACCTTCTAAATCTGTTATCCTTTCCATCCTCATAAATGAACCCATATTTACAAATCTTGGAGAGGAAGATGCACTTGCTGGTTGCTTTATTATCTTATCTTTCATATTTTTATTCCTCCTATTTTTATATTTATTTTTTGAATTTTCTTCTCAATAATTTAAGTCTTATTGCCTATACTTTATTATACCTTACATTCTCCATAATTCAAAATATATTTATATCCCAACTTGTTTAAATCCAGTGCCCTTAACCTCAACTACATCTGTAATTATTAAAAATGCTGTAGGATCTATTTTTTTTATTATCTGCTTAATAGTCACAACCTCCTTGGAAACTATAACACAATATATAATATGTTTATTCTCTTTTGAATATGCTCCCATGCCATCTAAAAATGTAACTCCTCTTTTTAATTTTATTATTATTTCATCGGCAATTTCTTCAGGTTTATCAGAAACTATAACTAAGTTTTTCTTATTGCTAAAACCTATCTGAACTTTGTCTAATACCTGATAAGCTATATACATAGATACAAGAGTATAAAGCCCTTTATCCAGTCCAAATAAAACAGAGGCTAAAGCTATGATTACACTATTTAACATCATGAGAGCTGACCCTATATTCATGTTATATTTTCTTTTTAATATAGCCGCTATTATATCAAGTCCCCCTTGAGATGATCTATTTCTAAAAAGAAACCCCATCCCTGCTCCGTTTATAACTCCTCCAAATATAGCTCTTAGAACTATATCATCTAAACTTATAAATCTAGATATATCTTTAGTTAATGTAAGAAGAATTGAAAACATAAGCATAGATATAAATCCATAAAAAGCAAAGTCTTTATCTACCATTCTTGCTCCTATTAAAAATATAGGTATATTTATTATAAATACTATAATACCAGAAGAAATACCTGTTAAATATTGTATCATTATTGCAAGACCACCAACACCACCACTAAGAAGCTTAGCCGGCACTAAAAAACCATTAAAAGCTAGAGTGCAAAGTATATTTGCTAAGAATATAAAAAATACCCTCTTAAAAAACAGTGGCCAATTTTTAATAATATCTTGTTCTGAGTCCATCTAGAAATTACCCCTTTTTTATAATATATTTATTGCTTTATTGTATCATATAAGGTAGTAGATATTAACCTTTATATAGATAAAACTCAATATATTTTATCAAATAAAAACCAGATAAAATATATATTTTATCTGGTTAAATCTTCATATTATAAAGTTTTGTTATTTCAATCTAGTAATAAAATTTGTATCATAGTCTACTAATATTTTCTTAGCTTGAGGCGCCAAGATGAATAATCCTATAACGTTTGGTATAACCATAAGTCCGTTAAAAGTATCTGCTAGTTCCCATACAAGGTCTACCTTTAAAGTAGCTCCCAGAACTATAAATATTAATACAACTATTTTATAAGGAGTTGATCCTTTTTTCCCAAATAAATATTTTATATTTGCATCCCCGAAGAAAGTCCAACCTATTATAGTTGTAAATGCAAAAAAGAATAAACTTATTGCAATAAACACTACTCCAAATCTACCAAGACCTAGTTCAAATGCTCTTTGGGTCATTGCTGCCGCTTTAAGACTTGGATCAAGATAAGATCCTGTAACTATATTTATAAGAGCTGTAAAAGTACATACTACAAAAGTATCTATAACTACTCCAACCATAGCAACCATACCCTGTTGTGCTGGGTGATCTACTTTTGCTACCGCATGAGCGTGAGGAGTAGAACCCATACCAGCTTCGTTAGAGAATAATCCTCTTGCTATACCATATCTTACAGATTCTTTAATGGTAACCCCTATAAGTCCACCTGCAACTGCCTTAGTGCTAAACGCACCTACAAATATGCTTTTAAATGCCGGAAGAATAGCTGAACCATTCTTAGATAATATTACTATTGAACCTATTATATAAAGTGTAGCCATAAAAGGTACTACTAGTTCTGCAAATGTAGCTATACGCTTTATTCCACCTATAAGTATTAAAGCTGCACAAATAGCAATAAAAATACCAATTACAAGCTTGTTTATTCCAAAAGCTGAATTAACTGCATCTGCTATAGAGTTTGACTGTACCATGTTTCCTACAAATCCTAAAGCAAGGATTATAAGTACTGCAAATGTAGTAGCTAGAAACTTACTATTAACTCCTTTAGATAAGTAATATGCAGGTCCCCCTGTCATCTCTCCATCTACTCTTTCATTATATTTCTGAGCAAGTACTGCCTCACCAAATATAGTTCCCATTCCAAATAACGCACTTACCCACATCCAAAATATAGCTCCTGGTCCACCAGCTGCTATAGCTGATGCAACGCCAGCAAGGTTGCCTGTTCCTACTTGAGCTGCTATAGCTGTAGCTAAAGCTTGGAAAGGTGACATCTCGCCTTCTCCATGCTCTTCTCTTTTAGAGAAAACACCACTAAAGGTAAACTTAAAGGCCTGCCCAATCTTGGTAAATTGAGGCATTCCTAAGTAAAAAGTATAAATAAGTCCAATTCCCATCAATCCGAAAATTAGAAACTTACCCCATAGAAAATCATTTACTTGTAAGACTAATTCATAAAATCTATCCATTTTTCAATTCCTCCTTCTTATTTTATGTTGATAACATAACTTCGATATAATTTTAATCTCCGGCTCTATTATATCACTTAGTTTTAAAAAAGAAATACTTTTTTGAA
>CAZRHX010000196.1:0-3434 GCA_964599855.1 uncultured Tissierella sp.
AAAAAATTAGAGTATGCAGAATAACTATGTATCTGATGAATATCTGCAATATCTACATCATTTCCATATAGGCTCATCTTCTTGAATTTTGCATCTAAAACGATTGTCTTACCAGTATCTTTATGCCTTAGCACTAAGTCGGGATAAATATTTTTTTTGTAAAAATAATTTTGATATATAGGCATCTTTACTTGACTATCTACATACCAATCAGTAAATCTTTTGCTCATTATCTTTTCGATATATAATTCAAACAACTCTGCTATATCAAATAAATATCCTGTAGTAGTTATATCTTTTTGGGTCTCACTTTGCAGCAGGTCTATATTCAATAATATAATTTCAGCATACTCTAATGCTTTTTTAAAAGCACTATAAACTGGGTTATATAATGTTCGATGAGAAATAGCCTTGTTTATTATATTCTCTGTAATATATACACCAGACTGTTGTTGCGTTAACAACTGATAAGTTCCTAATAAACGACCATATATATCTTTACCAAAAGTAACTTCCAATTTTTTTAATGTAGCAAATAGAACATCTACTATCTCTTGCACATATATTCTTTCTCTATATGTAGATGTTAGCTTGCCCCTGAATGGTATTTCTTTTCTAAAATACTCATTGATATCTATTTTACCTCTCACTTTTTGGCTTCGTTCGCTTTGAGTTTGGTAATATTGAGGTAAGCCCATAACCATCGCTTTTTCTAAGGATTGAATAAAGAGATGAGCAATAATAAATAAAAAGTAATTGCTGTTTTCTTCCTTCTCAGCTACTACATGATTACTATCCACATAAATATCACTTACTGCACTTAGCATACGATGCAATAGAGCCTCACCATAATTAGTTGTAATATTTATTTTACAACCCTTATGAAACAACACTCCAGCATACAATCCCGTTTGAATAAAGAATTTAGTTTCTCCTTCATTCTCTTTGGTATATAGCTTTATGACTAATCGCTCTTTGTCATCTTCGAAATTCTTTTTGCGTCTAAAGTTTACTACTTGAACATTTTCAATCTGTTCATCTCCTAGTTTCATCTCAAAAAAAGAAGAGAATAATGTGTTGCGTATTTTATTAACATTCTTTATGGACTTACTCAAACCAAACTTATTACATAGTATATCTTCATTTATAGCCGACTCTTCATAATAGTTGTGATTAACAGGTACTGATATTTTCATCGCTATGCTAAGTCTTTATTGAAAATTCCCAATGCTTTATCTAACTGGATATCCAACTCTTTCTCCGGGAATATAGATCTTAAATACTCTCTTAATGTCGGTCTCAAATATAGATCGAATAAAGTACTAGCATCTCTTTTTGAAATTGCTTTCCGGTTATTTACAATATGATTCATCTTCATAAAAAACGAATGACCAAACTCGTATGACTTACCCAGTCCTAAATCTTCAGATATATATTTATTGAGAGCTTGGCAACCTTCAATATACGAACTACAGTTTGCCACATTCACTGGTAAATTTGACTCAACAACTTCATAGTCACATTCCATTCTTATCCACTTAAAGCGTCTGCGTAGTGCCAAGTCAAATGTATCGATACTCTTATCCACATCATTCATCATACCAATAAAGAAGACATTATGAGGAACCCCAAACATAACTTTACCCTCATCATTTATATCATATGCTAGGTGTTTGTATTTATTATCCCTATCCTCTTTTATTAAATTTTCTATTAAAGACGAATATTGAGTTTGAATTAAATATCTTTTTCCTCCGTTAGGTGTATCTCTATAATCTTTCTCTAATAGAGATAATGTTTCGCCAAACACATTTGATAAATTAGCTCTATTTATTTCATCTACAATAAAATAGTAATCTGAAGTAGGGTCATTCTTTGCCTTTATGCAAAAGTCTTTGAATACACCATTTACTATTTCAAATCGTATGTTGCCATTTTCAGTAACACCTTTTGGCTTAATGCCTTCTATAAAGTCTTCATAAGTGAATGATGGATGAAACTGTAAAGAATTATATTTGGATGTATCCCCTTTGCATGTAAAATTAATATGTTGAGATACTGAATAAGTCTTTCCTGTACCAGGTGCTCCGTAGTAAATTACATTAGGATTGTTCTTATCTGCAATTGATTTTGAATTTGCATATTCCCATAAAAAACGAGACATCAATGCAAAATCAGCACCATCTTGACCGTCAACTTTTAATATCTCTTTTGCAATAGAACAAACTTGATGATTTTTAGCAAATAACCTAACTTCTACATCACCAATAAATTCATTATACAACTCATCGATTGCTTGAGCAGAATACATATATATAAAGTCCGTAAGGTTATCTAATACTGCTAACTTCATTAATACTTGCTTGGCACTATAACTACTTTCTTCTATTAGGCTTATCTTATCTAATGGGTCTGTACTTTTAACTATGTTTTCTATTAATCCTTTTATATTCTCATTAAAGTACTTATCTGCATCCTCCTTACTCGCCTTTTTATTCTCTGGTTTTGCTATATAGTATGTCTTATTATCGCTATTAAGCTTCACTCCAAACTGATTTGCACTTCCTGGGCGAGAAGAACCTAATACATCTCGTGATGTCCTCTCTAAAAAGTTACATAAGTATCCACCTGGCATTTCAGCACTATCACTACCAACCCTATTTGTATAGTCATCTAGTGTTAAACCTCCATCTACAATCTTTTCCCTATATTTTTCCCATTGACTAAGAACATCGTTCAGTTTATTCTCGTCTTCTTTATATTTATCTTTGGCATCCTCTTTAAATTCATCCCAAAGTTTGTTTATTTGTTTTACTCTTTCCTCACTAAGTTTCATGTTTTTGATTATATTTCTGTTTGTAGCTTCTCTATACCAATTTATTATTGTTTGTGATGTAGGTGTATTCAGGTCTTTGCATCTCGATAAAGTACCTCTTGGTTGTTGTATATTGTAATTTAAATTGTCATCATTAAATTCAATTAATTCTATGTCTCTTCTATTTTGAAACCAATCAAAATTCTCATCAACATCATCTTTGAAATATGCGTGACTTATAACCTTTACTAGTGATATTAAAATAGCCCCTTGTTTAATAGCCACAATATCACCTATTTTCATCTCATCTTTAAACTGACTGATAGTAATCTGCCCCTTGTCCCACTGGCCTAAGCCTATTACTTTTTTATCTTCAATAATTCTTTTAATTGTTGCTACATCAAAACTTTGATCGTTTGGATGCAACTGCATATGCCAGTAATTTATCATTTCTCTCAATTATACAGTATATTGATGTTAAATTATTATCCTAAAATTCATTAGTCTTCTTAATATAATCATATCCTTTTTTATACACATCTCGAATACTTTGCCTCCAAATCTTATTTATAATTTTTCCATAATATTCAGCAAGCTCTCATAGCTATCCACATCGTGG